>NZ_JBWKYJ010000002.1:0-168582 GCF_059423685.1 Acidovorax sp. GW460-11-11-14-LB4
CTTGTGGAGGCGGGGGGGGCGGAGGTGGTACCCCTAATGGTCCATCCGCAACCTTGAGAGTCTACCCCCCTGTAAGTGCAATTAGTTTGCCTGTGGGCGCTAGCGGGTCCACAGATATTGAAGTGCGTGGCGGTAAAGCACCTTACGGTGTAATCAGCTCCGATGCTTCCGTTAGTGCGTTCCTTTCAGCTGACGGGATACTATTTATTTCTGGAAATAGTGACGGGACTTCAACGTTAACGGTGTACGACGAGAGTCTCCCTGTTCAGCAAGTGAAAATTACTGTGACCGCCAAAGCGGTTCCATTGGTCAGCAGTGCCGGAACTGCGGTTACATTGCGGCCAAATCAGTCCCTTCAGTTCAATGTGCGGGGTGGTGTTGGTCCATATTCTGTTAACAGTTCAGATGCAAGCACTGTCAGCGCATCTATCTCTGGATCTACGGTGACGCTTCTCGGACTTCCGAAAGCAGGAACTGCGACTATTTTGATCACTGATGCGGCAGGTGCTACGTTGAGTGTCACGGCCACAGTGCAGGTGGGCACGATGTCGGTTTCGCCTGCCTCTATCACTGGGCCCGCTGGTACCAGTAATTCCGTGACTGTCAACGGTGGCGTGGCTCCGTACACCGTGAGTTCAACTAACACCGCTGTTGCTACAGCGACTATCTCCGGCTCATCTGTGTCGGTATCACTGGTCTCTCAAGGTGCATCTGACATCAAGATTACGGATGCAGCTGGTACCTCAGTGGTGGTTTCTGTTACTGTGACCACTAATGTTTTGCAGGTTTCACCTGCTAGTCAAACAGTGGATGAAAAGAGTGCGACCTCCACAACGCTTACTTATTTGATCGCAGGAGGCACTGCGCCTTATACTCCCCTGGTGAGTCCGGCTGACAAAGCCTTTTTCACCACACTCTCCGTAGCTGCCAACACGCTGACAGCGATCCTTCCTGATTCCACCACGGGTCCGAGATGTGTAACTGCTGATAAGGTGATTCCAATCGACGTTTACGACTCAAAACTCGTTAAGCAAACTGTTTCAGTGACGATTAAAGATGGCGGCGCTGTGGTTTGCCCATGATGATGCTGTAGTCTGAATAAAAGGCCAATTTTATATTGGCCTTTTTTGTTTTGGTGACTGTAATTTGGTATGGGTGATAAAATATGAATGTGATCAATATTGATTTGGGTGATAGAACTTATGAAATACTAGTGGGTGAAAACATCGACTTAGTTCAGTCTCTCAACGGTATTGTTTCCGATTTTCGGGTTGCTGTAATTGTCACAAATGTTATTGTTGCTGGGTATCATTTAGATCGAGTAAGAAACTCTCTAGCTCGAATATTCGAGGACGTTCGTGTTATCGAGCTGCCAGATGGTGAGTCTCATAAGAGTTGGGATTCTTTAAACAATATATTTAACTCACTTTTGAGTTGGCAATGTGATCGAAAGACGACTCTGTTCGCGCTTGGTGGCGGTGTGGTTGGTGATCTAACAGGCTTCGCGGCTGCCACCTATATGCGTGGTATACCATTTGTACAGTTGCCTACGACATTGCTCGCTCAAGTTGACTCTTCGGTAGGTGGGAAAACTGCGATTAATCATCCGTTGGGGAAAAATATGATAGGGGCTTTTTACCAGCCTCAACTGGTCATCTGCGATTTTTGTACATTGAGTACTCTGCCTGATCGTGAGCTTCGCGCTGGTTTAGCTGAGGTTATTAAATATGGGCCGATTGCAGATATCGCCTTCATGGAATGGCTGGAGCAAAACTTGAACGCAGTTATGGCCAAGGAGGCCGCGGCACTTGCTCATGTGGTTCAGCGTAGTTGTGAGATCAAAGCTTGGGTCGTAAGCAAGGATGAGAAGGAGTCAGGCTTGCGCGCTATATTGAACTTTGGTCACACTTTTGGTCATGCCATCGAAGCAGGGATGGGCTACGGTGTTTGGTTACATGGAGAGGGCGTTTCGGCCGGGATGGTCATGGCCGCTGAACTCTCCCGACGCTTGGGGTTGGTAGACGCTGACTTTGTTCGGCGGCTGATCTCTTTGATCCAGCTTGCTGGTTTACCCACCAAAGGGCCAGTATTAGATGCTAACGACAACGCCGGTCGATATTTGGAGTTGATGCGGATTGATAAAAAAGCCGAAGCAGGCGAGATCCGGTTTGTTGTGATCGATGGCCCCGGTAGAGCACTTGTGCGCTCGGCGCCAGACTCCTTAGTCCGTGAAGTTATTGATGCCTGCTGCGAGTGAATATTTGTGGTTGCTTGGATTGCTTTTTCGAGAAGCGTAGGTGCCGTTTGATGAGGGGCTACTAAGGTGATTGGGCTCGTAGATCTGTTGCCCTTCGCATCTGCCCCCGCGCAGACCCGCGGTCGGCGTCATTCAGAGTGTCCGCCGCCCACTCGAACTGAATACCAGCGCGACCGCGACCGAATCGTCCATTCCACGGCATTCCGACGGCTTGTCTACAAGACACAAGTCTTCCTCAACCACGAGGGGGATCTATTTCGTACCCGGCTAACTCATTCGTTAGAAGTCGCGCAACTCGGGCGATCCATCGCACGGTCGCTACAGATTAACGAAGACTTGGTTGAGGCCGTCTCGTTAGCCCACGACTTGGGGCATACCCCGTTCGGGCATGCGGGGCAGGACGCCTTGAATGGCTGCATGGCCGACTTTGGAGGCTTTGAACACAACTTGCAGAGCTTGCGAGTGGTGGACAAGCTGGAAGAAAGATACCCGTTGTATGACGGACTCAATCTCACATTCGAGACCCGAGAAGGGATTCTCAAACACTGCTCGCGCACTCATGCTTTGCAGTTGGAGAGCGAGGAGCCCAATGGTGTTGGTGCCCGCTTCCTGCGCAATGAGCGGCCGAGCCTGGAGGCGCAGTTGTGCAATTTGGCCGACGAGATTGCTTACAACGCACACGATATCGATGACGGCGTGCGCTCTGGGTTGATTACTCTGACGCAGCTGCAAGAAGTCCCCTTGTTTGATGCGTACCGTTCGGCAGCCCAGATGGAGCATCCCGACCTCTCCACCCCATCCATGCAGCGCCGCTTGTTGTACGAGGCGATACGGAGGATGCTGAGTGCGCAGGTGTACGACGTCATTGACACCACAAAAGCCGCGCTGCACGAGCATGCACCAGCCCATCCCGATGAGGTGCGGAAGCTCCCAGTTCTGGTGAGCTTCAGTGGTGAGATGCGCGAGCGCTCTACCATACTCAAGCGGTTCCTCTTCAAGCATCTGTACCGGCATCCCCGGGTCATGGAGACTACGGGCCATGCCCAAGAAATCGTGCGTGAGTTGTTCGATGCCTATATGGCCCAGCCTCACGAAATGAAAGCTGCCTTCACCGCGCGAGCCCTGGAGGGCGACAGGTATGGAAGAGCGCGGGCGGTGGCCGACTTCATTGCCGGGATGACGGACCGCTTTGCGGTGCGGGAGCATGAGCGCCTGACAGGGCGCCGACCGCTGCAGGAATAGCGCCCGGTTCCGGGGTGGAGCGAGATGCGTTGATTTTGGGGTGGTTAGTCGCTGGTGTAGCGCGACTTCAGGCTGCGTTAGATGTGGCCGCCTGAAGCGTGTTTGCTGTGTGGGCTTACGCATCTATTCATTTTCTCCGCTGCCCTCCCGCCGATGTGAGCGTGCACTGAGGAGTCCATGAGGCTTCCAGATTGGACCGCCGCTATCGCGAGATCTGCCAACAACTCACACCGATAAAATCCCACCTCTATCCTTGCGCTTCTGCGCGCACCCATGACATCTTCCTCCACCAACGCCGCTAAGGCGCTCCCCCATTTTGTATCCACTGATACCTACGTCCAGGACACTGTCCGGTGGTTGGAGCGGGCCGTCATTGGATTGAATCTCTGTCCGTTTGCTAAGTCGGTGCATGTCAAAGGGCAAATTCACTACGTGGTGAGCTTGGCCACGACCGGGAAGGATGTGCTGGAGGTGTTGCGCGAAGAACTTCAAGCGCTCGCAAACACACCCGCAGAAGTCAGGGACACCACCTTGCTGGTGATGCCGCATTGCCAGCAGGATTTCCTGGATTTCAATGACTTTCTTGGTGAAGTGGAGGACATGGTGCACGTTCTCGGGTTGGAGGGCACGCTGCAGGTCGCAAGCTTTCACCCGCAGTTTCAGTTCGCCGGCACCGACGCGGACGACGTGACCAATTGCACCAATCGCGCTCCATACCCCACGCTGCATTTGTTGCGCGAGGCCAGCATCGATCGGGCGGTGTCGGTCTTTCCCGAGGCGGAAACCATCTTTGAGCGCAACATGGAAGTACTTGAAGAGATGGGCATGGCCGGTTGGCTGGCGCTGGACGTGGGCCCTCATGACAAAGGTGGTGCGAACATGGCCGCCACTGCCGCCAGCGATGACAATCCGCCAGCACAAGGCCCCGGTTTATGAATAAAAAGAACCCATCTGCAGTGACGACCGACAAGCGAATTCGCGATGCGGGCAAATCCAAGAACGAGAGTGCTGAGCTGCAGGAACTGCGCCCTGGCCAATCGGTAGAGCTGCTCAAGGAACTGCACATCCTCACCCGGGATGGCCGTCTCAATCAGGACTCACGCCGCAAGCTAAAGCAGGTGTACCACCTGTTCAACTTCATCGAGCCCCTGCTCACGGAGCTGTCCGCCCAAGGCGGTGGGCCCACGTTGGCGGACCACGGCGCGGGCAAGTCCTATCTGGGTTTCATCCTGTACGACCTGTACTTCAGGGCGCTGGGCCACGGGCGTATCTACGGGGTGGAGACCCGGGCGGAACTGGTAGAGAAGTCGCGGGTGCTCGCGCAGCGGCTTCATTTTGAGCGGATGTCGTTTCTCAATCTATCCGTGGCCGAGTCTGCGGATGCCCGTGAGTTGCCCGACCAGATCGATGTGGTCACCGCCTTGCATGCTTGCGACACCGCCACTGACGACGCGATTGCCTTCGGGCTGCAAAAAAAGGCCCGGGCCATGGTTCTGGTGCCCTGTTGCCAAGCGGAGATGGCAGCCTGCCTGCGCCAAGGCAAGGCCTTGCAGTTGGCGCGCACGCCCCTGGCGGAACTGTGGCGTCACCCCTTGCACACCCGCGAACTCGGCAGCCAGGTGACCAATGTGCTGCGCTGCCTGTACCTAGAGGCCAATGGCTACCAGGTCACTGTGACCGAGCTGGTGGGATGGGAGCACAGCATGAAGAATGAACTCATCATCGCGCGCTACACCGGACAGAAAAAACGCAGCGCGGCCGACCGGTTGCGGGCGCTTCTCGGCGAATTTGGCCTGGAACACGCCATGGGGGCGCGGTTTGGCATCGGTGTGGTGGCAGACCAAGGGGAGAACTTGGCTACGCATTGACGCGTGCCCAAAAGGCGCGCGAGGGCAGGCCAGAATCAAGCACGCGCCTCGCTATCTTCGTGGCGGAAGATGGGCGTTGCCAGCTTGCATCGATGAGAAATAGGGGACAGGTCTATGATCGTAACTCCCATATTCCTGATCAAGACCCATGGCCCGTTTGCCACGCCTGACCCTGCCGGGTCATTTGCACCACGTCATCCTGCGGGGCAACAACCGCCAGCCGATCTTCCACGGAGTGGAAGATTTCGACGCGCTGCTGGCGCTGTTGATGGACAACGCGCAGAAATATGCCGTGGCCGTCCATGCCTATGTGCTGATGGATAACCACTTTCACCTGCTGGTTACGCCAGCCTCACAAGACGGACTGCCTCAGATGATGCAGGCGGTGGGGCGCCGGTATGTGCAGTACTTCAACCGCCGACATGCCCGCACTGGTACTTTGTGGGAGGGGCGCTACCGTTCCACGGTATTGCAGCCGGAACGGTATTTGCTGGCGTGCATGGTGTACCTGGACCTCAACCCTGTACGGGCCGGATTGGTGCAGCAGCCCGCTGACTACGCCTGGTCCAGCCATGCACACTGGTTGGGCTTGCGAAACGACCGGTGGTTGACGCCCCATGCGCTGTATTGGGCTTTAGGCAACACCCCGTTTGCGCGCGAGGCCGCCTATGCCGCACTGGTTCAGGCGGGCCTGGGGGCGTCGGTGCAAACGGCTTTGACCGACTCGGCGCTCAGCGGTTGGGCTTTGGGCGATACCGAGTTTCTTGCGGGCCTGCAACAGCAGACCCTGCGACGCGTGACTCGAGGAATGCCTGGCAGGCCTCGAATGGAAAAAAATCATGCGAAAACCGACGGAGGCGCATGAAATTATTGGCCTCATTGCTATTAATTTTAATATGTCCCCAATAATATGCTTGTGTGAGTTCTGGTTTGTTTAATGAGAATCTGACCCCAATTAAATTGCTTGCCAAAATATGCTGCAATGCACTAACCTCGGCTCCCCTGCGAAAAATATAGGAGTGCGCCATGACCACGGCTGCCGAGATCCAGCATCTGCAACAACACGGTTTGTATTCATCGGGTAACGAACACGACGCCTGCGGCCTCGGGTTTGTGGCCCACATCAAGGGCATCAAGCGCCACGATATCGTGACGCAGGCTCTGAAGATTCTGGAAAACATCGACCACCGTGGCGCGGTGGGTGCCGACCCGCTGATGGGCGACGGCGCCGGCATCCTGATCCAGATCCCTGACGCGCTGTACCGCGAAGAGATGGCCAAGCAAGGCGTGACCTTGCCAGCGGCTGGCGAATACGGTGTGGGCATGATCTTCCTGCCCAAGGAGCATGCCTCGCGTCTGGCTTGCGAGCAGGAGATGGAGCGCGCCATCAAGGCCGAAGGCCAGGTGCTGCTGGGCTGGCGCGATGTGCCGGTGAATGTGGACATGCCCATGTCCCCCACCGTGCGCAAGAAGGAGCCCATCCTGCGCCAGGTGTTCATCGGCCGTGGCAATGACGTGATCGTGCAGGACGCGCTGGAGCGCAAGCTGTACGTGATCCGCAAGACGGCCAGCGCCAACATCCAGGCGCTCAAGCTCAAGCACAGCAAGGAATACTACGTTCCGTCCATGTCCAGCCGCACCGTGGTTTACAAGGGCCTGCTGCTGGCCGACCAGGTGGGCGTGTACTACAAAGACCTGTCGGATGAGCGCTGCGTCTCGGCCATCGGCCTGGTGCACCAGCGCTTCTCCACCAACACGTTCCCCGAATGGCCGCTGGCCCACCCGTACCGCTACGTGGCGCACAACGGTGAAATCAACACCGTCAAGGGCAACTACAACTGGATGAAGGCCCGCGAGGGCGTGATGGCATCGCCCGTGCTGGCTGCTGACCTGCAAAAGCTCTACCCCATCAGCTTCGCCGACCAGTCTGATACGGCCACGTTCGACAACTGCCTCGAACTGCTGACCATGGCCGGCTACCCCATCAGCCAGGCCGTGATGATGATGATCCCAGAGCCCTGGGAGCAGCACACCACCATGGACGAGCGCCGCCGTGCTTTCTATGAATACCACGCCGCCATGCTAGAGCCTTGGGACGGCCCGGCCTCCATCGTGTTCACCGACGGCCGCCAGATCGGCGCCACGCTGGACCGCAACGGCCTGCGCCCCTCGCGTTACTGCATCACCGACGACGATCTGGTCATCATGGGCTCCGAGTCAGGCGTGCTGCCTGTGCCCGAGAACAAGATCGTGCGCAAGTGGCGCTTGCAGCCCGGCAAGATGTTCCTGATCGACCTGGAACAAGGCCGCATGATCGACGACGACGAGCTGAAAGCCAACATCGTCAACACCAAGCCCTACAAGCAGTGGATCGAAAACCTGCGGATCAAGCTGGACAGCATCGAGACGGGCGAAGCCGCCGCAGTCCCTGCAGCTGCCGGCCTGCCGTTGCTGGATCGCCAGCAGGCCTTTGGCTACACCCAGGAAGACATCAAGTTCCTGATGGCCCCCATGGCCAAAAACGGCGAAGAAGGCATCGGCTCCATGGGCAACGACAGCCCGCTGGCCGTGCTGTCGGGCAAGAACAAGCCGCTGTACAACTACTTCAAGCAGCTGTTCGCCCAGGTGACCAACCCGCCGATCGACCCGATCCGCGAGGCCATCGTGATGTCGCTGAACAGCTTCATCGGCCCCAAGCCCAACCTGCTGGACATCAACCAGGTCAACCCACCGATGCGGCTCGAAGTGAGCCAGCCCGTGCTCGACTTTGCCGACATGGCCAAGCTGCGCGACATCGAGAAGTACACGCAAGGCAAGTTCAAGAGCGCGACCATCGACATCACCTACCCGCTGAGTTGGGGCCGTGAGGGCGTGGAAGCCAAGCTGGCCTCGCTGTGCGCGCAGGCGGTGGACGCCATCAAGGGCGGTGCCAACATCCTCATCATCAGCGACCGCGCCGTGAGCGCCACGCAGGTGGCCATCCCCGCGCTGCTGGCGCTGTCGGCCATCCATCAGCACCTGGTGGGTGCAGGCCTGCGCACCACGGCCGGCCTGGTGGTCGAAACGGGTACCGCGCGCGAGGTGCACCACTTCGCCGTGCTGGCGGGCTACGGCGCCGAGGCTGTGCACCCCTACCTGGCCATGGAAACCCTGGCCGAAATGCACAAGGACCTGGGCGGCGACCTGTCGGCCGACAAGGCCATCTACAACTACGTCAAGGCCATCGGCAAGGGCCTGTCCAAGATCATGTCCAAGATGGGCGTGAGCACCTACATGAGCTACTGCGGCGCCCAGCTGTTCGAGGCCATCGGCCTGAACACGGAAACCGTGGGCAAGTACTTCACTGGCACCGCCAGCCGTGTGGAAGGCATCGGCGTGTTCGAGATCGCCGAAGAAGCCATCCGCATGCACAAGGCCGCGTTTGGCGACGACCCCGTGCTCGAAACCATGCTGGACGCCGGTGGCGAGTACGCCTGGCGCGCCCGTGGTGAAGACCACATGTGGACACCTGACGCGATTGCCAAGCTGCAGCACAGCACGCGCGCCAACAACTGGAACACGTACAAGGAATACGCACAGATCATCAACGACCAGAGCAAGCGCCATATGACGCTGCGCGGTCTGTTCGAGTTCAAGATCGATCCGTCCAAGGCGATCTCGATTGATGAGGTCGAACCTGCCAAGGAAATCGTCAAGCGCTTCGCCACGGGCGCCATGTCGCTGGGCTCCATCTCCACCGAGGCGCACGCCACCCTGGCGGTGGCCATGAACCGCATTGGCGGCAAGAGCAACACCGGTGAAGGTGGCGAGGACGCGGCACGCTACCGCAACGAACTCAAGGGCATCCCGATCAAGAAGGGCGACACCCTGAAGAGCGTGATCGGCGCCGAGAACGTCGAGGTCGATCTGCCCCTGCAGGACGGCGATTCGCTGCGCAGCCGCATCAAGCAGGTGGCGTCGGGCCGCTTCGGCGTGACGGCGGAGTACCTGTCGTCCGCCGATCAGATCCAGATCAAGATGGCCCAGGGGGCCAAGCCCGGCGAGGGCGGTCAGCTGCCTGGCGGCAAGGTGTCCAACTACATCGGCAAGCTGCGCCACAGCGTGCCGGGTGTGGGCCTGATTTCGCCACCGCCGCACCACGACATCTATTCGATCGAAGATCTGGCCCAGCTGATCCACGATCTGAAGAACGTTGCGCCGCATGCTGGCATCAGTGTCAAGCTGGTGTCTGAAGTGGGCGTGGGCACTATCGCGGCAGGCGTGGCCAAGTGCAAGAGCGACCACGTGGTGATCGCTGGGCACGACGGCGGCACGGGCGCTTCGCCCTGGTCGTCCATCAAGCACGCGGGCGGCCCATGGGAAATCGGCCTGGCCGAAACCCAGCAGACGCTGGTGCTGAACCGCCTGCGCGGCCGCATCCGTGTGCAGGCCGACGGCCAGATGAAGACCGGCCGCGACGTCGCCATCGGCGCACTGCTGGGTGCTGACGAGTTCGGCTTTGCCACGGCACCACTGGTGGTGGAAGGCTGCATCATGATGCGCAAATGCCACCTGAACACCTGCCCCGTGGGCGTGGCCACGCAGGACCCCGAGCTGCGCAAGAAGTTCTCTGGCAAGCCAGAGCATGTGGTGAACTACTTCTTCTTCATCGCCGAAGAAGTGCGCCAGATCATGGCCCAGCTGGGCATTCGCAAGTTTGACGACCTGATCGGCCGCACCGACCTGCTCGACATGCGCCAGGGCCTGGAACACTGGAAGGCACGCGGCCTGGACTTCAGCCGCCTGTTTGCCCAGCCGAACGTGCCCGCCGATGTGCCTCGCTTCCACGTGGACGTGCAGGATCACAACATCGAGCACACACTGGACCGCAAGCTCATCGAGCGCAGCAAGCCTGCCATCGAAAAGGGTGAGCGCGTGCAGTTCATCGAGGTGGCGCGCAACGTGAACCGCTCGGTCGGCGCGATGCTGTCCGGCGCTGTCACCCGTGTGCACCCCGAAGGCTTGCCTGACGACACCATCCGCATCCAGCTGGAAGGCACGGGCGGCCAGTCGTTCGGCGCGTTTCTGACGCGCGGCATCACGCTGTACCTGATCGGCGACGCCAACGACTACACGGGCAAGGGCCTGTCGGGTGGCCGTGTCATCGTGCGCCCCAGCATCGACTTCCGGGGTGAGGCGGTGCGCAACACCATTGTGGGTAACACCGTGATGTACGGCGCCACCACCGGTGAGGCTTTCTTCAGCGGCGTGGCCGGTGAACGCTTTGCGGTGCGTCTGTCGGGTGCCACGGCCGTCGTCGAAGGTACGGGCGACCATGGCTGCGAGTACATGACTGGCGGTACGGTGGTGGTGCTCGGCAAGACCGGCCGCAACTTTGCAGCAGGCATGAGCGGCGGCGTAGCGTATGTGTACGACGAAGACGGACAGTTCGACACACGCTGCAACCTGTCGATGGTGACGCTGGAGCGCATCCTGCCCGCCACCGAGCAGGAAGCTACGGTCCCCCGCTCGATCTGGCACAACGGCCAGACGGACGAGGCCCAGCTCAAGAAGCTGCTGGAAGACCACAACCGCTGGACGGGCAGCAAGCGCGCGCGCGAGCTGCTGGACAACTGGGCCGCATCGCGCAGCAAGTTCGTCAAGGTCTTCCCGACCGAGTACAAGCGTGCGTTGGCTGAAATTTATGAACGAAAAGTGCTGGAGGAGTCCGCTACACCAGCGGTAGCTGCTACCAAAAAAGAAGTGGCCCCCGCCAAGTAAGGCGTCGCCACACCCTTCGCACAGCATTCATAGACAAGGACATCGTCATGGGAAAAACTACTGGCTTCATGGAATACGAGCGCATCGAAGAGGGCTACAAGCCCGTGCCCGAGCGCCTGAAGCATTACAAGGAATTTGTCGTCGGGCTCGATGAGAGTCAGGCCAAGGTGCAAGGCGCGCGCTGCATGGACTGCGGCACGCCGTTCTGCAACAACGGCTGCCCGGTGAACAACATCATTCCCGACTTCAACGACCTCGTGTACCACGCGGACTGGAAGAGCGCGATCGAGGTGCTGCACAGCACCAACAACTTCCCTGAGTTCACCGGCCGCATCTGCCCCGCACCTTGCGAGGCTGCCTGTGTGCTCAACGTGAACGACGACGCTGTGGGCATCAAGAGCATTGAGCACGCGATCATCGACCGCGCCTGGGCCGAAGGCTGGGTGCAGCCGCGCCCCGCCAAGCACCAGACGGGCAAGAAGGTGGCTGTGGTGGGCTCCGGCCCCGCAGGTCTGGCGGCTGCGCAGCAACTGGCCCGCGCTGGTCACAGCGTCACGCTGTTCGAGAAAAACGACCGTGTGGGCGGCCTGCTGCGCTACGGCATCCCCGACTTCAAGATGGAGAAGTCGCACATCGACCGCCGCGTGAAGCAGCTCGAAGCCGAAGGTGTGGTGATTCGCACCGGCGTATTCGTGGGCGCCGCGAAGGACGGCCTGGGCAAGGATTCCAAAGTCACCAACTGGGCCAAGGAAACCGTCACGCCCGAACAGCTGAACAAGGAGTTTGACGCCGTGCTGCTCACCGGTGGCGCCGAGCAGTCGCGCGACCTGCCTGTGCCAGGCCGTGAACTTGACGGTATTCACTTCGCCATGGAATTCCTGCCCCAGCAGAACAAGGTCAACGCGGGCGACAAGCTCAAGGGCCAGATCATGGCGACGGGCAAACATGTCATCGTGATCGGCGGCGGCGACACCGGCAGCGACTGCGTGGGTACCAGCAATCGCCATGGTGCAGCCAGCGTCACCCAGTTCGAGGTGATGCCCCAGCCCCCTGAAGTGGAAAACCGCCCCCTGACGTGGCCTTACTGGCCGCTCAAGCTGCGCACCAGCTCCAGCCACGAAGAAGGTTGCGTGCGTGAGTTCGCGATCTCCACCAAGGAGTTCACGGGCGAAAAGGGCAAGGTCAAGAGCCTGACTACGGTGCAGGTCGAGTTCAAGGACGGCAAGCTGGTCGAGATTCCTGGCACCGAAAAACACTACCAGGCCGATCTGGTGTTGCTGGCCATGGGTTTTGTGAGCCCGGTCGCGCCGGTGCTGGAGGCCTTCGGTGTCGAGAAGGATGCCCGAGGCAATGCCCGCGCCACCACGGACTTTGACGGCGGTTATGCCACCAACGTGCCCAAGGTGTTTGCGGCGGGCGATATCCGCCGGGGTCAGTCACTGGTGGTTTGGGCCATCCGTGAAGGCCGCCAGGCCGCGCGTGCGGTGGACGAGTTCCTGATGGGATATTCGGACCTGCCCCGCTGATCCTGCGGTTTCTCGCACCCTCCAAGCAACGGCGCCTTCGGGCGCCGTTTGTGTTGATGGGGCCTTTGACGGTGGGGCAATGGCCGGGCGTCAGCCTTCTGGACGCTTTGTTGGCACAATCAGGGGTTCTGTCAATCCGGGCTTGCCTCGGTCTCGCTCGGTCGGGATCGCTGGCGGTTGTGCTTTTTCTTTACAAACATACATGAATGTATGTTTGTGTCTTCGGCTACCATCTGCGCTCCATTTTCCGGGGGCGGATGTCGTTTTGGCAGGCCTCAGATCAGACATCCATTTCTTGCATGGCCGAGTCCACATTTCTTGCCGAGTTGCGCAACGTCACGTTTTCGTACGGTGACCGCGTGATCCTGCGCGACGTGACCCTGGCGGTGCCGCGCGGCAAGGTCACGGCGCTGATGGGCGCATCGGGCGGGGGCAAGACCACGGTGCTGCGTCTGCTTGGGGGGCAGCACAGGGCCCAGAGTGGCCAGGTGTTGGTCAACGGTCAGGAAGTGGGGCGCATGGACGTGCAGGCCTTGTACGCTGCGCGCCGGCGCATGGGCATGTTGTTCCAGTTCGGGGCGCTGTTCACCGACCTGAGCGTGTTTGAGAACGTGGCCTTTCCGCTGCGTGAGCACACCGATTTGTCCGAGGAACTGATCCGCGATGTGGTGCTGATGAAGCTGCATGCGGTGGGCCTGCGTGGTGCACGCGACCTGATGCCCGGCCAGATATCGGGTGGCATGGCGCGCCGCGTGGCGCTGGCCCGAGCGATCGTGCTGGACCCAGAACTGGTCATGTACGACGAACCCTTTGCGGGCCTGGACCCCATCTCGTTGGGCACGGCTGCGCAGTTGATCCGTCAGCTCAACGACGCCATGGGCCTCACCAGCATCGTGGTGTCGCATGACCTGGAGGAGACTTTCCGCTTGGCGGACCATGTGATCATCCTGGGCGAAGGCGTTGTGGCGGCGCAGGGCACGCCTGAGGAGGTCCTCGCCAGCCGTGACCCGCTGGTGCACCAGTTTGTCAACGCTCTACCGACTGGCCCGGTGCCGTTCCATTACCCCGGCCCGGCCGTTGCCGAGGATTTCGGACCTGCAGGAGGACGTGCGCTGTGAGTTGGTACAAGCCCTCCGACGTCGGTTTTGCTGTGCGCCACAAGCTGGCTGACATTGGCATGGGCGCGCGGTTGTTTGGGCGGCTGGTGCGGCTCCTGGGTGCGACCTTGACGCGGCCCTCGCTGGTGCGCGACCAGGTGCATTTCCTGGGCAACTATTCGCTGGCCATCATTGCCGTGTCGGGCCTGTTCGTGGGGTTTGTGCTGGGCTTGCAGGGCTACTACACGCTGCAGCGCTATGGCTCGTCAGAGGCCCTGGGCTTGCTGGTGGCACTGAGTCTTGTGCGCGAGCTGGGCCCCGTGGTCACGGCGCTGCTGTTTGCGGGCCGCGCAGGCACGTCGCTCACAGCAGAAATTGGCCTCATGCGCGCGGGGGAGCAGCTCAGCGCCATGGAGATGATGGCGGTGGACCCGGTGCAGCGCATCCTGGCGCCTCGCTTCTGGGCAGGGGTGATCACCATGCCCCTACTGGCGGCGGTGTTCAGTGCGGTGGGCATCATCGGCGGCTGGATCGTCGGGGTGCTCATGATCGGCATTGACCCCGGGGCGTTCTGGAGCCAGATGCAGGGCGGGGTGGATGTCTGGAAAGACCTGGGCAACGGCGTGCTCAAGAGTGTGGTCTTTGGCTTCACGGTAACTTTTGTGGCGCTGCTGCAGGGCTATGCAGCCAAACCCACCCCTGAGGGTGTGTCGCGCGCCACCACGCGCACCGTGGTCATGGCGTCTTTGGCGGTGCTGGCACTGGACTTCGTGCTCACCGCACTGATGTTCAGTATCTGACGCTGGCGGTGCTGGCAGTTCTAGGAATCAAACATATGCAACGCTCCAAAAACGATCTGTGGGTAGGGCTCTTCGTGATGCTGGGCGCGGTGGCACTGGTGTTTCTGGCGCTGCAGTCGGCCAACCTGCTGAGCCTTCAATTCCATTCGGGCTACCGTGTCACCGCCAAGTTCGACAACATCGGCGGTCTCAAGCCCCAGGCGGCGGTGCGCAGCGCTGGGGTGGTGGTGGGGCGCGTGGAGTCCATCACCTTTGACGACAAGACCTTCCAGGCGCGGGTCACGCTGGCCATGGAAGACCGCTACGCCTTCCCCAAGGACAGCTCCCTCAAGATCCTGACCAGCGGCCTGCTCGGCGAGCAGTACATCGGAATTGAGGCGGGTGCCGACGAAAAAAATCTGGCGGCGGGAGACACGATCACGTCCACCCAGTCGGCGGTGGTGCTTGAGAACCTTATCGGACAATTTCTTTACAGCAAAGCCGAAGACGGCGCAAAACCTGCAGGGACAGGTGGGAAAAAATGATGCATTCACTCCATACACTCCGTGCCCGCATTGATGACGGCAGGTTGTCGATGTCCCGCCTTGCAGCCAGCCTGGCCTTGTTGCTGGGGGCTGTGCTGCTCACCGGGTGCGCCACGGTGGCCAACCCTGATCCCCGCGACCCGCTGGAGTCTTACAACCGCAGCATGACCAACTTCAATGAACAGGTCGATGCCATGGTGCTCAAGCCCGTGGCGACGGCCTACAAGGAGGTCACGCCCGCACCCGTGCGCACGGGGGTCAGCAATTTCTTCGGGAACCTGGGCGACGTCTGGTCGTTTGTGAACAACGTGCTGCAGCTGCGCGGTGAAGCCGCTGCGTCCAGCTTCATGCGGGTCAATGTGAACACGTTCATGGGCCTGGGTGGTTTGCTGGACATCGCCAGCGAGCTGGGCATCGACCGCTACAAGCAGGACTTCGGCCTGACCCTGGGGCGTTGGGGCGTGGGTACTGGCCCGTATCTGGTGCTGCCCATCCTGGGGCCTTCCACCGTGCGCGACACATTCGCGCTGCCGGTGGACATGAAGGGCAACGTGGTGAGCTACGTGGACCCGGTCTCCGCCCGCAACTCGTTGTATGCCCTGCGCGTGGTGGACACGCGGGCCAACCTGTTGCGCGCCAGCTCGGTGCTCGACAGCGCCGCGCTCGACAAATACAGCTTTACGCGTGATGTCTACCTGCAAGTACGCAGCCATGCAGGTGAGGTACAGAATGCGGACGGCAAGGACGACGGCGGCGCCAGCAATGGCGTGCTGCCCGAGGAACCTCCTGCGCGCTGATGGCATGCCGGGCGGGGTGCATGTTCCGATGCGCCGCCCTGGGTCTGGCCCTGTTGCACTTGCTTGCAATCCGCAACCGCTGCGACGCATGCCAGTGGGCCCGCACCTCCACAATGATTTGACGGGCACAAGCCCGCACCGATGAAAGCCGAGAAGATGATGAACCGACGTTCCCTGGGCCGTGCCGCCCTTTGCATTGCAGCCAGTGCCGTGCTGAGCCTGCCGTTGTCTGCCCTCGCAGCCGACGAGGCGCCCGACGTGCTGATCAAGCGGCTCTCCGCCGATGTGCTCAACACGGTGAAGTCCGACAAGGCCATCCAGGCCGGGGACCTGAGCAAGGTGATCGCCCTGGTCGATAAAACGGTGATGCCCAACGTCAACTTCCGCCGCATGACGGCCGCAGCCGTCGGCCCCGGCTGGCGCCAGGCCACGCCCGAGCAGCAAAAACGCCTGCAGGACGAGTTCAAGATCCTGCTGGTGCGCACCTATGCCGGCGCGCTGGCCCAGGTCAATGACCAGAGCATCCAGGTCAAGCCCCTGCGCGCGGCGGCCGAAGACAAGGACGTGCTGGTGCGCACCGAAATCGTGGGCCGGGGCGACCCCATCCAGCTCGACTACCGCCTCGAAAAGACTCCTGGTGATGGCGCAGGCTGGAAGATCTACAACCTGAATGTGCTGGGTGTCTGGCTGGTGGAAACCTACCGGGGCCAGTTCGCGCAGGAGATCAATGCCAAGGGCATCGACGGCCTGATCGAGACACTGGCCGCCCGCAACAAGACCAATGCGGGCACTGCCAAGGGCTGACAGCCCCCTCGCCATGCTGGTCCTGCCCCCCGAACTCACCCACCGCCAGGCTACTGCCTGCCTGCACATGCTCAAGCAGGGGTTGCGGGTGCACCGCGACAGCACGGTGGTGGTGGATGCCCATGGGCTGACGGTGTTCGACACCTCGGCCTTGGCCGTGCTGCTCGAATGTCGGCGTGAAGCCCTGTCCGAAGGCAAGCAGTTTGCAGTGCAAGGCATGCCTGCAGGTTTGGCGGGCATGGCAGGGTTGTATGGGGTGGATGCGCTGCTGGTCGCCGCACCTTGATATGAAATAGCTTTCATGGTCCCGGGTGGCTCTGCCCCCAAGCCATGAAACGGAGGGCCCACAGCGCCCGCCAGGGGCCATTGAAGCGGCCGCCCCGCCCGCAGAGGGCTGAGGCCTTAAAATCGAAGGCTTCATGCCCGCAGTCTCCTTCCAAGCCATCTCCAAGACCTTTGCCACGCCCAAAGGCCCTTTTCAGGCACTGAACCAGGTCAATCTGGACATTGAGGAGGGCGAGTTCTTCGGGCTCCTGGGGCCCAATGGTGCCGGCAAAACCACCCTGATCAGCATCCTCGCAGGCCTGGCGCGTGCCACCAGCGGCCGAGTGCTGGTGCAGGGCAGCGATGTGCAGGCCCAGTACGCCGATGCCCGCCGCAAGCTGGGCATCGTGCCGCAAGAGCTGGTGTTCGACCCCTTTTTCAACGTGCGCGAGGCGCTGCGCATCCAGTCCGGCTACTTCGGCGTGAAGAACAACGATGCCTGGATCGACGAGCTGCTCGAAAACCTGGGCCTGGCCGACAAGGCCAACGCCAACATGCGTCAGCTGTCGGGCGGCATGAAGCGCCGCGTACTGGTCGCACAGGCGCTGGTGCACAAGCCGCCCATCATCGTTTTGGATGAACCCACGGCCGGTGTCGATGTAGAACTGCGCCAGACGCTGTGGCACTTCATCGCCCGCCTGAACAAGGAGGGGCACACCGTGCTGCTCACCACCCACTACCTCGAAGAAGCCGAGGCCCTGTGCGGCCGCATCGCCATGCTCAAGGCGGGGCAGGTGGTGGCGCTCAACCGCACCAGCGAGCTGCTCAAGGCCGCCTCGGGCAGCGTGCTGCAGTTCAAGACCGACACGGCCCTGCCGCCCGCGCTGGCTGCCGTGGCACGGGTCACCGGTCGCATCGTCCAGTTGCCGGCGCACGACGCGGCAGAGATCGAAAACCACCTGGCTGCGTTGCGCGTGGCCGGGGTCGAGGTGCAGGACATGGAGATTCGCCGGCCCGATTTGGAGGATGTGTTCCTGCAGGTGATGTCCGGTACATCGGCGTCCAACATCCCGCAGGAAGGGGTGGCGTCCGCCGCCGCACCGGGCCGCCCCAAGCAAGGCGCGGCCCCCTTGGGGGGCAGCGAGGACACGGCAGTGCCGAGCGTGGGGGCACAACGATGACCGGCTGGCAGACTCTGTTCTACAAAGAGGTGTTGCGCTTCTGGAAGGTCAGCTTCCAGACCGTCGCCGCCCCGGTGCTCACAGCTGTGCTGTACCTGCTGATCTTCGGCCATGTGCTCGAAGACCACGTCAAGGTCTACGACCGCATCAGCTACACCGCGTTCCTGGTGCCGGGCCTCGTGATGATGAGCGTGCTGCAGAACGCCTTTGCCAACAGCTCGTCCAGCATCATCCAGAGCAAGATCATGGGTAGCCTGGTGTTTGTGCTGCTCACGCCGCTGTCGCACTGGGCTTGGTTCTGCGCCTACGTGGGCTCGTCCATCGTGCGCGGGCTGGTGGTGGGCCTGGGTGTGTTCATCGTCACGCTGGCGTTTGCGCGGCCCGAATTTGCTGCGCCGCTGTGGATTCTGGCCTTCGCCTTGCTGGGCGCGGCATTGCTGGCCACGCTGGGGCTGATTGCGGGGCTCTGGGCCGACAAGTTCGACCAGATGGCCGCTTTCCAGAACTTCATCATCGTGCCCATGACCTTCCTGTCGGGCGTGTTCTATTCGATCCAGTCGCTGCCGCCATTCTGGCAGGCCGTGAGCCACCTCAACCCGTTCTTCTACATGATCGACGGCTTCCGCTACGGCTTCTTCGGCCAGAGCGACACCTCGCCCTGGCTCAGCCTGGGCATCGTGGGCATCGCCTGGCTGGCCGTGAGCGCCCTGGCCGTGCACCTGCTGCGCACGGGCTACAAAATCCGTAACTGACATGACTTACGCAAAACAAGGTTCAGGCAAGCGCTCCCCTCCAGTGCGAGGCGGTTGTTGCATCCCGATTTGCGTCAGTCCTCATTGATCCAGAGCGCCCCACCATGACCGCTGACCAACTCAAAGACATCATCACCGCTGGCCTGGCCTGCGAACACATCACGCTCGAAGGCGACGGCCGCCACTGGTACGCGACCATCGTCTCGGCCGAGTTCGAGGGCAAGCGCGCCATCCAGCGCCACCAGCGCGTGTACGCCACGCTGGGCGCGAAAATGCACACCGACGAAGTGCACGCGCTGTCGATGAAGACCTTCACCCCGGCCGAATGGGCCGCCCAGGCGCAGTAGCGCCTGCATACCCACTAGAACTCACTTTTTGATAGCTGCTGGCGCATGTTCCACTAGCGCATGCAGCACTTTTGACCCCTATTTTGGTGATTTGAGATGGACAAACTCCTGATTCGCGGCGGACGCAGCTTGCAAGGCGAGGTGCTGGTCTCCGGCGCCAAGAACGCCGCCTTGCCGGAGTTGTGCGCCGCCCTGCTCACGGCCGAGCCCGTGACACTGCTCAACGTGCCCCAGCTGCAGGACGTGAGCACCATGCTCAAGCTGATCCGCAACATGGGTGTGGCGGCGGAGCGGGCCGATGACGGCACGGTGCGCATCAACGCCAGCGCGCTGAGCACGCCCGAGGCGCCCTACGAGCTCGTCAAGACCATGCGCGCTTCCGTGCTGGCCCTGGGCCCGCTGCTGGCGCGCTTTGGCGAGGCCACAGTGTCGCTGCCCGGTGGTTGCGCCATCGGCTCGCGCCCGGTGGACCAGCACATCAAGGGCCTGGCCGCCATGGGCGCCGAGATCGTGGTCGAGCACGGCTACATGATCGCCAAGCTGCCCGTGGGCTGGAAGCGCCTGAAGGGCGCGCGCATCACCACCGACATGGTCACGGTGACGGGCACCGAGAACTTCCTCATGGCCGCTGCGCTGGCCGAGGGCGAGACGGTGCTGGAAAACGCCGCGCAAGAGCCCGAGATTTCGGACCTGGCCGAGATGCTGATCGCCATGGGCGCGAAGATCGAAGGCCACGGCACCAGCCGCATCCGCATCCAGGGCGTGGACCAGCTGCACGGCTGCACCCACCGCGTGGTGGCCGACCGCATCGAGGCCGGCACCTTCCTGTGCGCTGTGGCCGCCACGGGCGGTGATGTGGTGCTGCGCCATGGCCGCGCCGACCACCTCGACGCCGTGATCGAAAAGCTGCGCGAGGCCGGTGCTACCGTGCAGGCGGTCGAGGGCGGCATCCGTGTGCAAACCGCCGGCGGCGCCACGCTCAAGGCCCAGGGCTTTCGCACCACGGAGTACCCCGGGTTCCCTACTGACATGCAGGCCCAGTTCATGGCGCTCAACTGCATCGCCCAGGGCACGGCCACGGTGACCGAGACGATTTTTGAAAACCGTTTCATGCACGTCAACGAGCTGGTTCGCCTGGGCGCCAAAATCCAGGTGGATGGCAAGGTGGCGGTCATCGAAGGAGTGCCCCGCCTGTCCGGCGCCACCGTGATGGCCACCGACCTGCGTGCATCGGCCAGCCTCGTCATTGCCGGCCTGGTGGCCGACGGCGAAACCGTGGTGGACCGCATCTACCACCTGGACCGCGGCTACGACTGCATGGAAGCCAAACTGCGCGGCATTGGCGCCGACATCGAACGAGTAAAAGCATGAGCAGCAACATGATCACCCTGGCGCTTTCCAAGGGCCGCATCTTTGACGAAACCCTGCCGCTGCTGGCCGCTGCAGGCATCGAGGTGCTCGAAGACCCCGAAAAATCGCGCAAGCTCATCCTCCCCACCAACCAGCCCAATGTGCGCGTGGTGCTGGTGCGCGCCACCGACGTTCCCACCTATGTGGAATACGGCGGCGCCGACATCGGCGTGACTGGCAAGGACACGCTCATCGAGCACGGCGGCCAGGGCCTGTACCAGCCGCTGGACCTGCGCATTGCCAAGTGCCGCGTGAGCGTGGCCGTTCGCAATGACTTCGACTACGCCCAGGCCGTCAAGCAGGGCTCGCGCCTCAAGGTCGCCACCAAGTACACCGGCATTGCGCGCGACTTTTTTGCGAGCAAGGGCGTGCACGTGGACATGGTCAAGCTCTACGGCAGCATGGAACTGGCGCCGCTCACGGGCCTGGCCGATGCGATCGTGGACCTGGTCTCCACCGGCAACACCCTCAAGGCCAACAACCTCATCGAAGTGGAGCGCATCATGGACATCAGCTCCTACCTGGTCGTGAACCAGGCCGCGCTCAAGCTCAAGCAGGCGCCACTGCGCCGCATCATCGATGCGTTTGCTTCGGCCATACCGGCCGAAAAGAACTGACCTCCACCCAACGACTGACACTATGACTTTGGTAGCTGCTCCCGCCCGTCTGTCCACCGCTGCGGCCACTTTTGAGGCTGATTTTGCAGCCCGCCTGCATTGGTCTGCCGACACCGACGCGGCCATTGAGCAGCGCGTGGCCGACATCCTGGCCGACGTGCAAAAGCGCGGCGACGCGGCGGTGCTGGAGTACACCGCCCGCTTCGACGGCCTCAGCGCCCCCAACATGGCCGCGCTGGAGCTGACCCAGGCCGACTTCAAGGCCGCGTTCGACGCCATTCCACAGGCTCAGCGCGACGCCCTGCAGGCTGCAGCGAAGCGCGTGCGCAGCTACCACGAAGCGCAGAAGAAGGCCTCGGGCGAGAGCTGGAGCTACCGCGACGAAGACGGCACGCTGCTGGGCCAGAAGGTCACGCCGCTGGACCGTGTGGGCATCTACGTGCCCGGCGGCAAGGCCGCCTACCCGTCGAGCCTGCTGATGAACGCCATCCCGGCCCATGTGGCGGGTGTGCAGGAAATCATCATGGTTGTGCCCACGCCCGTGCGCGGCAGCGTGGCAACCGGCGGAACGGGCGAGGGCACCTCGACGAAGGGCGAGCGCAACGAGCTGGTGCTGGCAGCCGCCTACGTGGCCGGTGTGACCCGTGCCTTCACCATCGGCGGCGCCCAGGCCGTGGCTGCGCTGGCGTATGGAACGGAGACCGTGCCCAAGGTGGACAAGATCACCGGCCCCGGCAACGCCTACGTGGCCAGCGCCAAGAAGCGGGTGTTCGGCACCGTGGGCATCGACATGATCGCGGGCCCGAGCGAAATCCTGGTGCTGGCCGATGGCACCACGCCGCCCGACTGGGTGGCGATGGATCTCTTCAGCCAGGCCGAGCATGACGAGCTGGCGCAGAGCATCCTGCTGTGCCCCGACGCCGCCTACCTCGACGCCGTGCAGCGCGAGATCGACCGCCTGCTGCCTACCATGCCGCGCGCCGAGATCATCGCCAAGAGCCTCACCGGCCGCGGCGCGCTGATCCTCACCAGGGACATGGAAGAAGCCTGCGCGATCAGCAACCGCATCGCACCGGAACACCTGGAAGTGAGCAGCACCGACCCACACCGCTGGGAGCCGCTGCTGCGCCACGCGGGCGCGATCTTCCTGGGGGCCTACACCTCCGAAAGCCTGGGCGACTACTGCGCAGGCCCCAACCACGTGCTGCCCACCAGCGGCACGGCGCGCTTCTCGTCGCCGCTGGGCGTGTACGACTTCCAGAAACGCAGCAGCCTCATCGAGGTGAGCGAGGCCGGTGCCCAGGTGCTGGGTACCATTGCCGCCGAGCTGGCCTATGGCGAGGGCCTGCAGGCCCACGCACAAGCCGCAGAGATGCGGCTGACCACGCCCGTCAAGCCGCGCTGATGGCACCCCGGGGCAGGGCGCCCTGCGTGGGGGCTGCTGTCCTGGGCTGAGGGGGTGCGGCCGGCGCTGCGGTTGTAGAGGGCGCTGGCGGATACGCGGCGCCTTCCACTGCCCGGTGCTGCGCCCAGTTGAGCCGTGCTGGCCGGTGGCCTTCGGCGCTGACGCGCAGCCGCACCGGTCCGGCGAACGACAGGCGCTGTCCAGCCTCCAGAAAATAATCCTCCAGCAGACCATCACAGGTCACCCAGACGCGGCCCTGTTCGACTTCGAGCAGGGCGATCTCGCCCGCGCGGAAGTCCAGCACCTGGACGGCCTGCAGCGGCGGCAGGGGCTGGCGCTTCCATTGCAGGGTGAGGGGCACCGCAGGCTGGGTGGGCAGCGTGGGCGACGGTGGGGTGGGGGTGTGCAGCGTGTTCATGCCTTCACTGTGCGGCCAGCTGCCGTGGGCCACCAGCCACAGGTGCGTGCGATCTGGCCCAGTACAGAACAGCGAACCGGCCCATCTGTACTGTACGCACTGGGCAGTCTCTGTACTGTCTGCCGGCCAAGATGCCAGTACAGAATGCAGCATGGCCACCGATGACGCACCCCCGCTGTACCTTCAAATCGCCGAACAGCTTGCGCAGCTGATCCGCAACGGCACCCTGGCGCGCGGCGAAAAGCTGCCCTCGGTGCGTGAGCTGGCGCGCCAGCACGGCGTGGCGCAGACCACGGTGGTGCAGGCCTACCACTGGCTCGAAGATGCGCGCCTGATCACCGCGCGCCCGCGCTCCGGCTTTTTTGTGGCGGCGCGGCCGGTGAGCCTGCCCGAGCCCAGCACGCCGCGCCCGATGCGCCGCCCCCGCGAGGTGTCGGTGGATTGGCTGGGCCAGCGCATCCTGGGGCGCAACCAGCCGGTGGACATCATTTCGTACAGCAGCGGCACGCCTGGCCCCGAGCTGTTCAACCCTGACCGCGTGCGCCGCGCCGTGGTGCGAGCCGCGCAGCGCCACCGCAACCTGCTGTGCACCTACCCCGGTTCGTCGGGCCATGAGGACGCGCGCCGCGCCCTGGCGCGCTATGCCGTCAGCCTGGGCTGCAGCCTGGACCCCGAGAACATCGTGATCACCGGAGGCTGCATGGACAGCATTGCGCTGTGCCTGCGCGCGGTGACGCAGCCGGGCGACGTGGTGGCTCTGGAGTCGCCCACGCATTTTTCGTTTCTGGAGGTGCTGCAGGGTCTGCACCTCAAGGCGCTGGAGATTCCCACCCACCCGCGCAACGGCCTCTCGCTGGATGCGCTGCAACTGGCGTTGGACACCCAGCCCGTCAAGGCGGTGATGGTGGTGCCCACGCTCAGCAACCCGCTGGGCAGCTGCATGCCCCAGGCCGAGCGCAAGCGCTTGGTGCAGATGGCGGCGCGGTACGACATGGCGGTGATCGAGGACGCGATCTACAACGACCTGGTCGAGGTGGACTAGATGCGCCGCACCGTCAAGTCCTACGACACCACCGGCCATGTGATGCTGTGCGACTCGTTCTCCAAGACGCTGGCGCCGGGCCTGCGCCTGGGCTGGCTGGAGGCCGGCCGCTGGGCCGACAAGCTGCGCGCCATCAAGGACCTGCAGGCGGGCGGCCAGTCCGCCGTGCTGGAACTGGCCCTGGCCGATCTCATCACCCAGGCGGGCCACGCCGCCGCCATGCGCCAGCTGCGCGCGGCCGTGGCGGCGCGCATGGACGAGGTGCGCCATGTGATTGCCGCGCACTTCCCGCAGGGTACCCGCGTGAGTGACCCGCCCGGCGGCCTGCTGCTTTGGCTGGAGCTGCCGCGCGCGCTCGATTCGGTGCAACTGCACGAGGCCTGCCTGGCCCGGCAGATCCTGATCGCACCCGGCACGGTGTTCAGCGCCAGCGGACGGTTCCGCAACTGCCTGCGCATCGGCGTGGGAGGCGACTGGACGCCCGCCCACCTGGAGGCGCTGCGCACCGTGGGTGACATGGCGTGCCAGATGCTGCAAAGCGGGGCACAGCGCAAGGCGGCTTGAATGTGGTGTTTTAATCAACACGAAATTCGTGGCGCACGAAGTTCGTGTAATATTTAACCCATGAAAAACATCACCGTTACCATGGACGACACCGTTGCCGAATGGGTGCGCGTGGAAGCCGCCAAGCGCGGCAGCAGCGTGTCCCGCCTGCTCGGTGAATGGCTGGCCGAAAAGATGCGCCAGGAAGACGCCTATGCCCAGGCCATGCGCGAGGCGCTGAGTTTTGAAAGCTGGGGTGCTTCGAGCGGGCCCTATGTGCCGCGCGAGACCCTGTTTCTGCGCTGAACGGGGCAAAACGCATGGCCACCGTCCCTATCTTTGTCGATACCGAAATCCTGCTCGCCAGCGTGGACGACCGCGATGCCGAGCGCCAGGCGCGGGCGCGCGAATGGATCAGCTTTTGCTGGCAGACGCGCAGCGGCCGCATCAGCTCGCAGGTGCTCAACGAGCTGTACAACCAGGCCATCCAGCGTTTTGATGGCCCCCACGTGCTGCAGCAGGTGCGCGCCCAGGTGCGCCGCCTGCGCGTGTGGCTGCCGCCGCACCTGGACTCCTACACCGTGGACGGCGCCTGGGACCTGCAGGACCGCTACCGCCTGGGCTACTGGGATGCACTCATCCTCTCGTCCGCCCACCAGCAAGGCTGCCGCTACCTGCTGACCGAGGCACTGCCGCACGATCAGCCGATGGACGCCGTGCGCCCCATCAACCCTTTCCTTGTCACCCCCAACGAACTGGACACCACCGAATGACTACTCCCGCGTCGTCCCCCCTCCAGGCCCTGGCCCGCATCCGCCCTGACGTGCGCGCGATGCATTCCTATGTCGTGCAGCCGTCCACCGGCATGCTCAAGATGGACGCGATGGAGAACCCCTTCCGCCTGCCCGCGCATTTGCAGGCCGCGCTGGGCCAGCGCCTGGGTTCGGTGGCACTCAACCGCTACCCCGGCGACCGCATTGCCGACCTGAAGGCGGCCCTGGCGCAGTACGCGGGCATGCCCGAGGGCTATGGCATCGTGTTGGGCAACGGGTCGGACGAGCTCATCACCCTGCTGGCCCTGGCCTGCGCACAGCCCGGCACGGGTCAGCGCGCCACGATGCTGGCACCCATGCCCGGTTTTGTGATGTACCCGCTGTCGGCGCAGCTGCAGGGCCTGGACTTTGTCGGCGTGCCGCTCACGCCTGATTTTGAGCTGGACGAGCCTGCCATGCTGGCCGCCATCGAACAGCACCGCCCGGCCATCACCTACATCGCCTACCCCAACAACCCCACGGCCACGCTGTGGGACGAGGGCGCGGTGCAGCGCATCATCGACGCTGCGGGCGCGCAGGGCGGCATCGTGGTCATGGATGAGGCCTACCAGCCCTTTGCCAGCCGCACCTGGATCGACCGCATGCGTGCCGAGCCTGCGCGCAATGCGCACGTGCTGCTCATGCGCACGCTCAGCAAGTTTGGCCTCGCAGGCGTGCGCCTGGGCTACCTCATCGGGCCCTCGGCGTTCGTGAGCGAGATCGACAAGGTGCGCCCGCCCTACAACGTGAGCGTGCTCAACTGCGAAGCCGCCCTGTTTGCGCTGGAACACGCCGAGGTTTTCGCCGCCCAGGCGGCGGAAATCCGTGCCGAACGCACCACGCTCATCGCCGCGCTGCGCCAGATGCCGGGGGTCGAAAAGTGCTGGGACAGCGAGGCCAACATGGTGCTGATCCGTGTGGCGGATTCCGCCAAGGCCTACGAGGGCATGAAAAACCGCAAGGTGCTCGTCAAGAACGTTTCTACAATGCACCCATTGCTGGCCAACTGCCTGCGCCTGACGGTAGGCAATGCCGAAGACAACGCGCAGATGCTGGCCGCACTCCAAGCCTCCCTATGACTTCCTCCGCACTCGTACCTTCCGCTCCATCGGCCGACCCGATGGCCGACCGCATTGCCGAGGTCAGCCGCAACACCGCCGAGACGCGCATCCGTGTGCGCATCAACCTCGACGGCACCGGCCAGGCCAAGCTGCACACCGGCATCGGTTTCTTTGACCACATGCTCGACCAGATCGCCCGCCATGGGCTGATCGACCTCGACATCGACTGCGAAGGCGACCTGCACATCGACGGCCACCACACGGTGGAAGACGTGGGCATCACCCTGGGCCAGGCCTTTGCACGCGCCGTGGGCGACAAGAAAGGCATCCGCCGCTACGGCCACGCCTACGTGCCGCTGGATGAAGCGCTGTCGCGCGTGGTGGTCGATTTTTCGGGCCGCCCCGGGCTGCACATGGACGTGAAGTTCACGGCCGGGAGCATCGGCCAGCTCGACACGCAACTGGTGTTCGAGTTCTTCCAGGGCTTTGTGAACCACGCGGGCGTGACGCTGCACATCGACAACCTCAAGGGCGTCAACGCACACCACCAGTGCGAGACCATCTTCAAGGCGTTCGGACGCACGCTGCGTGCGGCGCTGGAGCGTGATCCGCGCTCGGCCGGTGTCATCCCCTCCACCAAGGGTTCTCTGTGAATTTTTCAGTCAAATCAGGCGCAAGCGCTTGATTTGTATGCGCTAGCAGCTATGAATATGGAAGCAAAAACAGTGGCGGTCGTGGACTACGGCATGGGCAATCTGCGCTCGGTGTCGCAGGCCGTGCAGGCCGCCGCCGAGGGCACGGGCTGGACCGTGGTCGTCACCCAGCGCCCCGACGACGTGCGCGCCGCCCAGCGCATCGTGCTGCCAGGGCAGGGCGCCATGCCCGATTGCATGCGCGAGCTGCGCGAGTCCGGCCTGCAGGAATCGGTGCTCGAAGCCGCTGCCACCAAGCCGATGTTTGGCGTGTGCGTGGGCATGCAGATGCTGCTGGACCACAGCGCCGAAGGCAACACGCCTGGCCTGGGCCTGATCCCTGGCGATGTGCTCAAGTTTGACCTGGCAGGCCGCACACAGCCCGATGGCAGCCGTTTCAAGGTGCCCCAGATGGGCTGGAACCAGGTGCGGCAGATGCCCCACGCCCACCACGGCGGCGGCGTGCACCCGGTGTGGGCCGGTGTGCCCGACAACAGTTACTTCTACTTCGTGCACAGTTTCTACGCTGTGCCGCAAAATCCTGCCCATTGCGCCGGGCAGGCCGACTACGGCGGTTTGTTTGCTGCCGCGGTTGCACGCGATAATATTTTTGCCACTCAGTTTCACCCGGAGAAGAGCGCGGAGCACGGCCTGGCCCTGTACCGCAATTTTCTGCACTGGAATCCCTGATCCCTTAACCCCCACCCGTTCGGGCCGAGCTGCGTCTCGCCCTTTTTCACCCGAACTTCACCACCATGCTGCTCATCCCCGCCATCGACCTCAAAGACGGCCACTGCGTACGCCTCAAGCAAGGCGATATGGACCAATCCACCACCTTTGGTGAAGACCCTGCCGCCATGGCGCGCAAATGGGTGGATGCCGGCGCACGCCGCCTGCACCTGGTGGACCTGAACGGTGCGTTTGCGGGCGTGCCCAAGAACTACAGCGCCATCAAGTCCATCCTGAAAGAGGTGGGTGACGACATCCCCGTGCAGCTGGGCGGCGGCATCCGCGACCTGGACACCATCGAGAAATACATCGACGGCGGCCTGCGCTACGTGATCATCGGCACGGCGGCCGTGAAGAACCCCGGCTTCCTCAAAGACGCCTGCAGCGCGTTCGGCGGCCACATCATCGTGGGGCTCGACGCCAAGGACGGCAAGGTGGCTACCGACGGCTGGAGCAAGCTCACCGGCCACGAGGTCGTGGACCTGGCCAAGAAGTTCGAGGACTGGGGCGTCGAATCCATCATCTACACCGACATCGGCCGCGATGGCATGCTGTCGGGCATCAACATCGACGCCACGGTGAAGCTGGCCCAGGCTTTGAGCATCCCTGTGATCGCCTCGGGCGGCCTGTCCAACATGGCCGACATCGAGCAGCTGTGCGCCGTCGAAGACGAGGGCGTGGAGGGCGTGATCTGCGGCCGCGCCATCTACAGCGGCGACCTGGACTTTGCGGCGGCACAAGCACGTGCCGACGAACTGAACGGCTGAAACCGATCACCCCCTGAGCGGCTTCGCCGCTTCCCCCAGGGGACGACGCCAGTGGCCTGGCGAAGCCAGTTCCACGGCGTCTGCTGGCCTCGGTAGCGCCTTATCAACGAATCGCTCACTGACATGCTCGCAAAACGAATCATTCCCTGTCTTGACGTCACCGGAGGCCGTGTGGTCAAGGGCGTCAATTTCGTCGAGCTGCGCGACGCAGGCGACCCGGTCGAAATTGCTGCGCGCTACAACGCGCAGGGCGCTGACGAGCTCACCTTCCTCGATATCACCGCCACCAGCGATGGCCGTGACCTCATCCTGCACATCATCGAGGCCGTGGCCAGCCAGGTGTTCATTCCGCTCACCGTGGGTGGTGGCGTGCGCACCGTGGACGATGTGCGCCGCCTGCTCAATGCCGGCGCGGACAAGACCAGCTTCAACTCGGCCGCGATTGCCAATCCTGAGGTGATCAACGCGGTGTCGGCCAAATACGGCGCGCAGTGCATCGTGGTGGCCATCGACGCCAAGCGCCGCTCTGCCGAGGACGCCTTGCGCCTGGGTGCCAACGGCCAGCCCGTGGGTGCGGGCTGGGACGTGTACAGCCACGGCGGGCGCAAGAACACCGGCCTGGACGCCATTGCTTGGGCCACCGAGATGGCGCAGCGCGGTGCGGGCGAGATCCTGCTGACCAGCATGGACCGCGACGGCACCAAGGCGGGTTTTGACCTGGAACTGACCCGCGCGGTGAGTGACGCGGTCAGCGTGCCCGTGATCGCCTCGGGCGGCGTGGGCAACCTTGACCACTTGGCCGACGGCATCCAGACCGGTGGCGCCGACGCGGTGCTGGCCGCCAGCATCTTCCACTACGGCGAATACACCGTGGGCCAGGCCAAGCAGCGCATGGCAGAGCGCGGCATCCCCGTGCGGATGTGATCGGCATTTGCTCCTGATTTGATAGCTTCAAGCGCATGTAATACCTGCGCTTGTAATCAAAAACAATTGAAAAGTGCAGGTGCGCGCCCTGGTTGGCGCTGGCGCGCCACACGGATCACCGACAATGACCCCCATGAACTGGCTCAACGAAGTGAAATGGGATGCGCAGGGCCTGGTGCCCGTGATTGCGCAAGAGCAGGGCACGGGCGACGTGCTGATGTTTGCGTGGATGAACCGCGAGGCCCTGGCGAAAACCGCTGAACTGGGCCGCGCCGTGTACTTCAGCCGCTCGCGCAAAAAGCTGTGGTTCAAGGGCGAAGAGTCCGGCCACGTGCAGACGGTGCACGAGATCCGCCTGGACTGCGACAACGACGTGGTGCTGCTCAAGGTCACCCAGCAGGGCCACGAGCCCGGCATCGCCTGCCACACGGGCCGCCACAGCTGCTTTTTCAGCGTGCTCAAGGACGGTGCCTGGCACGCGGTCGATCCGGTCTTGAAAGACCCCGAATCCATCTACAAGTAATGGCAATGGACGACAAGAGCATGAGTTCCCACGATTCCCTGGCGCGCCTGGCCGCCGTCATCGAAAGCCGCAAGCCCGCCAACGGCGGCGACCCGGCCACCAGCTATGTGTCGCGCCTGCTGCACAAGGGGCCTGATTCCTTCCTGAAGAAGATCGGTGAAGAAGCCACCGAGGTGGTGATGGCCGCCAAGGATGTGGACCACGGCGCCGACAAGTCCAAGATCGTCTATGAAGTGGCCGACCTGTGGTTTCACACCATGGTGGCGCTGGCCCATTACGGGCTCACGCCCGCCGATGTGGTGGCCGAGCTGGAGCGCCGCGAAGGCACCAGCGGCATCGAGGAAAAGGCCCTGCGCAAGGTGGCGGAACGCGCTGCCGAAGAAGGCACGCCGTGAGCGACATCATCGATGTGCAGACCAACGACCAGAAGGCCGAGGACCTCAAGGCCATCGGCTGGGTCAGCTATGTGCTGCACCTGATCGTGGCGCTGGGGGCGGTCATCCCGGGCGCGCAGCCCGGCGCTGCGCTGCTGATCGTGGCGCTGGTGATCGACCTGGTGAAAAAAGGCGATGCCGAAGGCACCTGGCAGGCCAACCATTTCTCATGGCGCATCCGCACCGTGATCTGGGCAGGCGTGCTCTACATCGTCACGGCGCCGCTGTGGCTGCTGTTCTTCCTGCCCGGCTGGATCGCCTGGGGCCTGATCTCCATCTGGTTTCTGTACCGCATCGTGCGCGGCATGGTCGCCATGAACAAGAGCCAAGCCGTGGATGCATGAAGCAGCCCGTCCCCGCCCGCGTCTGAACCTGGCGCTGCAGGGCGGCGGCTCGCACGGCGCGCTCACCTGGGGCGTGCTGGATGCGCTGCTGGAGGACGGCCAGTGGCAGTTCGACGGTGTCAGTGGCACCAGCGCAGGCGCCATGAACGCAGTGGCCCTGGCGCACGGGTTTGCGCAGGCAGCGCAGCAGCACAAGGACCCCGAAGACGCCCACCTCGCAGGCTGCACCCTGGCCCGCGAATCGCTCACCCGCCTGTGGGAAGGGGTGGGCGCGCTGGGCAGCCTGACCTGGGGAACGCCGTTGTCTGCCGCTAATCCGCTGGTGGGCATGATGTCGCAGTGGTTCTCGCCCTACCAGACCAATCCGCTGGGGATCAACCCCCTGCGCAAGCTGCTGGAGCGCGAGGTGGATTTCAGCCTGCTGTGCTCCGCCCGCACCGGCGTGGTCGGCCCCAAGGTGTTTGTGTGTGCCACCAACGTGCGCACCGGCCGGGGCGAGATTTTTTTTGGGCCCCGGCTCAGTGCGGATGCCGTGATGGCGTCGGCCTGCCTGCCCATGCTGTTCAAGGCGGTCGAGATCGAGGGCGAGGCGTACTGGGACGGCGGCTATTCCGGCAACCCCGCGCTGCATCCGCTGATCTACCAGACCGACACCTCGGACATCCTGCTGGTGCAGATCAACCCCGTCGAGCACCTGGACGTGCCCAGCAGCGCCTCCGAGATCATGGAGCGCATGAACGAAGTCACCTTCAACGCCAGCCTGTTGGCCGAGCTGCGCGCCATCGAGTTTGTGCGCCGCCTGCTCGCCGAGGGCAAGCTCGATGCCCGCCGCTACAAAAGCGTGCGCATGCACCGCATCGATGGCGGCTCGGTGCTGGCGCCCTTCGGGGCCGACAGCAAACTGCGTGCGGACCTGGCCTTTGTGCGCAAGCTGTTTGCGCTGGGCCGCACAGCGGGGCAGGAGTGGCTGCACGCGCACCGCAAGGACGTGGGCGTGCGCCCCAGTATCAAGATCGCTGACAATGCCTAGGGATGTCCTGCATAACTCCCTGCGGTCCGTGATAGCGCGGTCTCGGGCGGTCCGCTGCGTTGCTTTTTTGGCCAATAGCACAGCTATTGCCTGCAAAAAGACGCCTTGCGGCCCATCCCGATCCGCACTACACCGACTCGCGAGGGTTATGCAGGACATCCCTCGCTTGCGCGCGAGGCACCCTCAGGGTTGATCCGCGCCTGTACCCCTGATTCCTTTTGCTCCGATCCCTCCCATGCACGATCCGAACTGCCTTTTCTGCAAAATCATCGCGGGCCAGATCCCCTCCAAGAAGGTTTATGAGGACGAAGAAATCTTCGCCTTCCACGACATCCACCCGTGGGCGCCAGTGCATTTTTTGATGGTGCCTAAGCTGCATATCCCTTCCATGGCACAGGTCACCCCGGAGCATGCCGGGGTGTTGGGGCGCATGATGGCGCTGGCGCCAAAGCTGGCACTGGAGCAGGGCTGCAACCCGTACCCGGATGGTGGCTTTCGCGTCGTGGTAAACACGGGGCTTGAAGGTGGGCAGGAAATTCACCACCTGCATATCCATGTCATGGGCGGCCCCCGTCCGTGGCTCAAAGGCTGAACCAGGCTGACGATCGTGCCATGTTGAGAGGTGTCGGCTTGCCCCGGCACTGAACTCCTGTCACGCCCCCCGTCTAAAATGATTGCAATTCGTTAGGAGATATTTCATGGGCTCTTTTTCCATCTGGCACTGGCTGATCGTGCTGTTGATCGTTGTGATGGTGTTCGGTACCAAGAAGCTCAAGAACATGGGCTCTGACCTGGGCGGCGCCGTCAAGGGCTTCAAGGACGGCATGAAGGATGGCTCGTCTGACGCACCTGCTGCTGCCACGCCCCCCGCTGGCCAGGTGGCCAACAGCCAGGCCGCCGACAAGACCACCATCGATGTCGAAGCCAAGCAAAAGAGCTGAGCTGGTGCTGCTGACCCGCTGCCTTGGCCTGCATTGCGCTGGCGCCTGATCCATGATTGATATTGGCCTGTCCAAAATGGCGCTGATTGGCGCCGTGGCGTTGATCGTCATCGGCCCCGAGAAGCTGCCCCGTGTGGCCCGTACCGTTGGCACCTTGCTCGGCAAGGCGCAGCGTTACGTGTCCGATGTGAAAGCGGAGGTCAACCGGTCCATGGAGCTCGATGAGCTCAAGAAGATGAAGGACACGGTGGAGAACGCCGCGCGCGACGTGCACAACACCATCCAGACCAGCGCCAGCGAGTTCGAGAAAGACTGGACCGATGCCATCGATTCCAGCAACAACGCCGACCTGCGGGAGCAGGCGGCCGTGGTGCCTGCCTACAAGCACCCCGGCAAGAACTGGCGCCTCAAGCGTGGTGCGGTGCCCCAGTGGTACAAGGCCCGCAGTGGTGTGCGCACCAAGGCACAGTCTGGCGCAGCCCGCGTAGCACGTTACCGCCCCCAAAAATTCCACTGACGCAGCCTGCGGCGCCCCGTGCGCTGCATGGGCGGCCCTGACGCCCACGAAAACCCACCATGTCCGAAACCCCCACCAAAGAAGACGAACTGGCCGGCACTGAGCAGCCGTTCGTACAGCACCTCATGGAGCTGCGCGACCGGCTGGTCAAGGCCATGATCGCCATCGCCATTGCGGCAGCGATCCTGTTCTTCTTTCCGGGTCCCGGCGCGTTGTATGACTTTCTGGCCGCCCCTCTGGTAGCCCACCTGCCCAAGGGGGCCACGCTGATCGCCACTTCGGTGATTTCGCCGTTCATGGTGCCGCTCAAGATCTTGCTGATGTCGGCGTTCCTGCTCGCGCTGCCTTTTGTGCTGTGGCAGATCTGGGCTTTTGTGGCGCCCGGCCTGTATTCGCACGAGAAAAAGCTGGTGCTGCCGCTGGTGGTGTCCAGCACGCTGTTGTTCTTCATCGGGGTGGCGTTTTGCTACTACCTGGTGTTTGGCCAGGTGTTCGCGTTCATTCAGAGCTTTGCCCCCAAGAGCATCACGGCCGCCCCCGACATCGAGGCCTACCTGAGTTTTGTGCTGTCCATGTTCCTGGCGTTCGGCATGGCGTTTGAAGTGCCGATTGCCGTGGTGGTGCTGGCCCGCATGGGCATCGTGAGCGTGCAAAAGCTGCGCGAGTTTCGCGGCTATTTCATCGTGCTGGCCTTCGTGGTGGCCGCTGTCGTGACACCGCCCGATGTGGTGTCGCAGCTGTCGCTGGCCGTGCCCATGTGCCTGCTGTACGAGGTGGGCATCTGGGCCGCTCAGATCTTCATCAAGCACACCCAGGCGCCCGAAGAGCCCGGGGAATCCGCTTCCGCATCCTGACCTTCCAGCCGCGCAGGCTGGCGGGGTTGCCTGGGGGGTGATGCGCGGATCGCGTCCGTGAGGCTCCACCTGGGCGATGAGACAGAAAATACAATAAAAATAGCTACAAGCGCTAGTGTGATATGCGCTGGCAGCTACGTTTTTTATAGTGGTATGAGGACTGCAGCCCGTCAGAGGAAGGGACACTCCTCACCCGCATCTGGACCCTTTCGGTTGGCCTGTTCTTCACCCCGGTTTGGCCCTGCCAGAGGGGCCCCAAAGCCGACGACCTTCGCCTGCTTCGCCCCCAATCGGCAGTGGTGATGGCTTGTACCCGCCCGGCGATTACCGCGCAGAGCCGGGCTCGCTGAAGGGGCTCAGCGCCTCACATTGCGCTGTGGCCGGGGGCGCACGCCTGGGTTGATGCTCAGCTCCACGCGCTTATCGGCCCGTTGCACGTCAAACGCCGCAGCCTGGCCCGGCTTGAGTGCCGCCACGGCGGTCAGCAGCTGCGACACATTGCCCACGCTCTTGCCGTCCACGCTCACGATCACATCCCCCGGGCGCATGCCAGCCTGGGCAGCGGGGCCGTCCTGCAGCACGCCGGTGATGATCACGCCCTCGGTGGCCTTTTTGACGCCAAAGGTTTCTGCCAGTTCGGGCGACAGCTCGTTGGGCTCCACGCCAATCCAGCCGCGTGTGACCTGGCCGTCCTTCACGATGCCATCGAGCACCATGCGGGCTGTGGACACCGGAATGGCAAACCCGATGCCCATGCTGCCGCCCGAGCGCGAGTAGATCGCGGTGTTGATGCCCATGAGGTTGCCGTTCACATCGACCAGCGCACCGCCCGAATTGCCGGGGTTGATGGCCGCGTCGGTCTGGATGAAGTTTTCAAACGTGTTGATGCCCAGCTGGCTGCGGCCCAGCGCGCTCACGATGCCGCTGGTCACGGTCTGCCCCACGCCGAAGGGGTTGCCGATGGCCAGCACCTGGTCGCCCACATCCAGGGCGTCGGAGTTGCCCAGCACGATCACGGGCAGCTTGTCCAGTTCGATCTTGAGGATGGCCAGGTCGGTGTCGGGGTCGGTGCCGATCACGCGCGCACGGGCGCGGCGGCTGTCGGTGAGGGTCACCTCGATCTCGTCAGCACCTTCCACCACATGGTTGTTGGTGAGGATGTAGCCCTCGGGGCTCACGATCACGCCGCTGCCCAGGCCGGCCTGCGCCTGGCTGCCTTGGTCACCAAAGAAAAACTGGAACCAGGGGTCGTTGCTGCGCGGGTGGCGCACTTCTTTGCTGGTGTTGATACTGACCACGGCCGGTGCCGCCTTGCGCGCCGCACCGCTGAAGCTGCCCGCCGCAGGCTGCGACGGTGGCGTGGCAGGGGCCTCCAGCAGCGCAATACCCGCCCCGGAGCGCGTGGTGCCCCGGCCCAGCCAGTCAGGCTGGAGCGTGGCGACAACAAAGTAGGCCGCAACGAGGACCGTCACGGACTGGGAAAACAACAGCCAGAGTCGCTTCATGAAAGGTGCTTGCCGGTGGTAGTACAGGGTGTGGGCGATGGAGGTGGACGCTGCAGGTTCGCCGTGGCGGCCTGGGCGCTCCCTCTCACACAGGATTGTCTCCGAATGTGGGGGCGCGAACGGCGCGCCACAATAGCGGCATGAGCATTCACCGCAGTCAACTTTTGCAGGCGTTTGACAGCCTGCTGCAACCCGAGCGCTTCAAGGACTACGGCCCCAACGGCCTGCAGGTCGAGGGCAAGGCCGAGATCCGGCGAGTGGTCAGTGGCGTCACTGCCAGTCGTGCACTGATCGAAGCCGCCATTGCCGCGCAGGCCGATGCTATTTTTGTGCACCACGGCCTGTTCTGGCGCGGGCAGGATGGCCGCATCACGGGCTGGATGAAGCAGCGGCTGCAGCTGCTGCTGGCGCACGACATCAACCTGTTTGCGTACCACCTGCCGCTCGATGCCCATGCCGAACTGGGCAACAACGCACAGCTGGGCCGGGTGCTGGGTTTTGCCGCCGATGCGCGGTTTGGCGAGCAGGACCTGGGCTTTGCAGCGCCAGCGGCTTTCGATAATGTCCAGACTCTGGCCGACCATGTTGCCCAGGCGCTCGGCCGCCCCGTGACCCTGGTGTCGCCGTGTGAGGTGGGCGGTGGTGCCGCTGCACGGCGCCCCGTGCGCCGCGTGGCGTGGTGCACGGGCGGCGCGCAGGGGTATTTCGAGTCGGCCATTGCCGCAGGGGCGGATGTTTTCATCACCGGCGAAATCTCCGAGCCCCAGGCGCACCTGGCGCGTGAGACGGGGGTGGGCTTTATTGCCGCCGGGCACCATGCCACGGAGCGCTATGGCGCCCCCGCTGTGGCGGCGCATGTGGCAGCCCAGTGCGGGCTGAGCCACCAGTTCATCGAGATCGACAACCCCGCCTAGCCCATGGCAAGACACCGCACGGCAAGCAATCACATCGTGCGGATATCCGGTCCATTTTGCTCATTTATTCATAGCTGATAGCGCATGAACAACTAGCGCTACAAGCACTTTTGGCTCCAAACCCATGCAACCCATCGCCATCACCCAGGGAGATCCCGCCGGCATCGGCCCCGAGATCGTGGCCAAGGCCTTTCGCGATGCGCCCGATGCGCTGCGCCACTGCTTTGTCGTCGGTGACCTGGCCACTGTGCGACGCGCTGCGGACGCCATCACGCGCCCCGGTGTGCCCGGTGTGCCCGTTGCGCAGATCGGGTCACCGGGCGAAGCAGCGGATGCTCCGCCCCGCTGCATCCCCGTGCTCCAACTGCCCGGGATCCCGGGGCCCCAGCCTTGGGGCGAGATCAGCGCCGCCGCCGGCCGTGCCGCGGCGGACAGCGTGGTCTGGGCGGCGCGTGCCGCATTGCGTGGGGCGGTGGCAGCGTTGGTGACAGCCCCTTTGCACAAGGAGGCCTTGTCGGCCGCAGGGGTGGACTTCCCGGGGCATACGGAGCTCTTGCAGGCAGAGGCTGCTGCGCACCGGGGGGTGCCGCTGGCGCGGATGCCCGTGCGCATGATGCTGGCCAATGACGAGCTGCGCACCGTGCTCGTCAGCATCCATGTGTCGCTGCGCGACGCGATTGCAGCGGTGACGCAGGACAACGTGCTGCAGACGCTGCAAATCACCCACACCGCCTTGCAGCGCAGCCTGGGCCGTGTGCCCCGCATGGGTGTGGCAGGGTTGAATCCCCATGCGGGCGAGGGCGGATTGTTTGGCCGCGAGGAGCTGGAGGTGATCGCCCCGGCCATCGCGGCGGCGCGCGCGCAGGGGCTGGATGTGCACGGCCCGTTTGCGCCTGACACGGTGTTCATGCGCGCGCGCAGCACCCCGCAGCGCGCGGGCGAGTTCGATGTGGTCGTCGCCATGTACCACGACCAGGGCCTGATCCCGGTGAAATACCTGGGGGTGGAAAGGGGCGTGAACGTGACGCTGGGCCTGCCCCTGGTGCGCACCAGCCCCGACCATGGCACGGCGTTTGATATTGCAGGGCAGGGCGTTGCAGATGCCTCCAGCCTGATCGAGGCGGTGCGCATGGCGCGGTCGCTGTGTGGATGACGTCAGCCGCTGAAGCCTTGGGGCCCAGCGCTGATCGATATCAAACGAACTGCTGAAAATTGCGCCAGCCTGGACGCGGGTGTGCGGGCGGCGCTACCCCCAAAAGCCAACGCCACCGGCGGCTGGTGGAGGCAGCGCAGCGGTGGCGTTTTATGTGGCCACTAAGGCCGCTGGCCCAAGGGTTTACTTCTTCAGGCTGTCGCGAATTTCGCGCAGCAACACAATGTCTTCGGGAGGGGCTGCCGGCGCGGTGGGGGCGGCAGGGGCTTCGCGCTTGAGGCGGTTGATCTGCTTGATCATCATGAAGATGATGAACGCCAGGATCACAAAGTTGACCGCCACGGTCAGGAAGTTGCCATAGGCAAACACTGGCACACCGGCTTTTTTCAGGGCATCGAGCGTGGTGCCCGTGCCCGGGGGCACGTTGCCCAGCACGATGAACAGGTTGGAAAAATCGAGCTTGCCAAAGACCAGCCCCACCACGGGCATGATCAGGTCCGCTACCACCGAATCCACGATCTTGCCAAAGGCACCGCCAATGATGACGCCCACCGCGAGGTCAATCACATTGCCCTTGACCGCGAACTCCCTGAACTCTTGCATCATCCCCATGTAGTTTCTCCTTGTAAAACGGTGATGGGCGAGTATTGCCCGGTTCGCACCCCTGTCAAGCCAGCAAACCACTTGGAAATAACCATTTTCACTCCGCTACAATTCGCGGTTGACCCCAATCTAGCGATGTTCATCGAGGATCCCCATGAGTGACACTCCAATCGACTCCAGCAAGCGGACGTGGATCATCACGTCAGCATGTGCTGGTGCGGTGGGCGGCGTGGCAACCGCCGTTCCTTTCGTGAGTACTTTCCAGCCCTCAGAGCGTGCCAAAGCCGCTGGTGCTGCTGTCGAGGTGGATATCTCCGCCCTCAAACCTGGAGAAAAGGTCACTGTGGAGTGGCGCGGCAAGCCCGTCTGGATCATCAAGCGCACGCCGGAGCAACTGGCAGAGCTGCCCAAGCTCGACGGCCAGCTCGCCGATCCCAAGTCGGAGCGCAAGCCCTCTGAACTCACGCCTGAGTACGCCCGCAACGAGGCGCGCTCCATCAAGCCGGAAATTTTTGTGGGTGTGGGCATTTGCTCGCACTTGGGTTGCTCGCCGTCGGACAAGTTCCAGACGGGTGCACAACCTTCGCTGCCCGACGACTGGAAGGGCGGCTTCCTGTGTCCTTGCCACGGCTCCACGTTCGACATGGCAGGCCGCGTCTTCAAGAACAAGCCAGCACCCGACAACCTTGAGGTGCCTCCGCACATGTACCTGTCCGATACGCGCCTGCTGATCGGTGAAGACAAGAAGGCTTGACGGAGAACGACATGGCCCACGAATTCAAAGAAATCTCGCCGAACGCCTCCGCAGGCGCCAAGGTCACCAACTGGTTCGAGAACCGGTTCCCGACGGCCTTTGACGCCTACAAGGTGCACATGTCGGAGTACTACGCTCCGAAGAACTTCAACTTCTGGTACATCTTCGGCTCGCTGGCGCTGGTCGTGCTGGTGATCCAGATCGTGACCGGCATCTTCCTGGTCATGCACTACAAGCCGGACGCCAACCTGGCGTTTGCGTCGGTCGAGTACATCATGCGCGATGTGCCCTGGGGCTGGCTGATCCGCTACATGCACTCCACGGGCGCTTCGGCGTTCTTTGTGGTGGTGTACCTGCACATGTTCCGTGGCCTCATTTACGGCAGCTACCGCAAGCCGCGCGAGCTGGTCTGGATCTTCGGTTGCGCGATCTTCCTGTGCCTGATGGCTGAAGCCTTCATGGGTTATCTGCTGCCCTGGGGACAGATGTCTTACTGGGGCGCCCAGGTGATCGTGAACCTGTTCGCAGCCATCCCCTTCATTGGTCCTGATCTGGCTCTGCTGATCCGTGGCGACTATGTGGTGGGCGATGCGACGCTGAATCGCTTCTTCAGCTTCCACGTGATTGCCGTGCCCCTGGTGCTGCTGGGCCTTGTGGTGGCGCACTTGCTGGCGCTGCACGACGTGGGCTCCAACAACCCCGACGGTGTGGAAATCAAGGGCCCCAAGGCTCCCAAGGATGCCAACGGCAAGCCGCTCGACGGCGTGCCCTTCCATCCCTACTACACGGTGCACGACATCTTCGCGCTGAGCATGTTCCTGATGGCATTCACGGCCGTGGTGTTCTTTGCTCCTGAGTTCGGTGGTTACTTCCTCGAATACAACAACTTCATCCCTGCCGATCCGCTCAAGACCCCTGCGCACATTGCTCCGGTCTGGTACTTCACGCCGTTCTATTCGATGCTGCGTGCCATCACCACTGAGATGATGTACGTGCTCGTGCTGTGCGTGGTCGCTGGCGCCGGTTTTGGTGTGCTCAAGGCCAAGCTGCCCAGCTTCGTGAAGGCGGGTATCGCCGGTGCGGCCGTGGTGGTCATCGCCATGATGCTGTCCATCGATGCCAAGTTCTGGGGCGTGGTGGTGATGGGTGGCGCTGTGATCATCCTGTTCTTCCTGCCCTGGCTGGATCACAGCCCTGTCAAGTCGATCCGCTACCGTCCTGACTGGCACAAGTATTTGTACGGCGTGTTCGTGATCATCTTCCTGATCCTGGGCTACCTGGGTGTGCAGCCACCATCGCCGATCGGCGAGCGGGTGTCGCAAGTCGGAACGCTGTTCTACTTCGGCTTCTTCCTGCTGATGCCCTGGTGGAGCCGCATTGGCGAAGCCAAGCCCGTGCCCGACCGCGTGACCTTTGTGGCGCACTGAGCCTGGAGATAACAACAATGAAGAAAATCATCCTCACGTTGATCGCCGCTGTGGGTCTGGTCGCCGGTGCTGCCCATGCGGCGGGTGGCGACACCATTGCCTGGGACAAGGCGCCCAACAAGACCAACGACCTGGCCTCGCTGCAAAACGGTGCCAAGGTGTTCGTGAACTACTGCCTGAGCTGCCACTCGGCGGCCTACATGCGGTTCAATCGCCTGCGCGACATCGGCCTGACCGAGCAGCAGATCAAGGACAACCTGCTGTTCACCACCGACAAGGTGGGTGAAACCATGAAGGCGTCGATCGATCCCAAGCAGGCCAAGGAATGGTTTGGTGCCAATCCGCCTGACCTCACCGTGATTGCACGCTCACGTGCAGGCCACGGCGGCACGGGGGCTGACTATCTGTACACCTTCCTGCGCACCTTCTATCGCGACGACACCAAGGCCACCGGCTGGAACAACCTGGCTTTCCCCAGCGTCGGTATGCCCCATGTTCTGTGGCAGTTGCAGGGCGAACGTCGTCCCGTGTTTGAAGAACACGAGAGCCACGGCCACAAGACCCATGTGTTCAAGGGCTGGGAGCAGATCACGCCTGGCACGATGACGCCTTTGCAATTCGATCAGAATATTGGTGATCTGGTGAACTATCTGCAGTGGATGGGCGAGCCCGCGCAGAACACCCGTTGGCGCGTGGGCGTCTGGGTGCTGTTGTTCCTGGGCGTGTTCACGATCATTGCTTGGCGCTTGAACGCTGCGTTCTGGAAGGACGTCAAGTAAACGCCAGATCCATCGCTAGCACCCTGCGGGGTGCCGCCGGATTTATTACAGAGTGGGCGCTTTTGGCGTCCCACTCTTTTGATTTTTAGGAGCCTCCCACCATGATGGTGCTTTACTCGGGTACGACCTGTCCCTTCTCCCACCGCTGCCGTTTTGTCCTGTTTGAAAAAGGCATGGACTTTGAAATCCGCGATGTGGACCTGTACAACAAGCCCGAAGACATCAGCGTGATGAACCCGTACGGCCAGGTGCCGATCCTGGTCGAGCGCGACCTGATCCTGTACGAGTCGAACATCATCAATGAGTACATCGATGAGCGTTTTCCTCACCCGCAACTGATGCCTGGTGACCCGGTGGACCGCGCCCGCGTGCGCCTGTTCCTGCTCAACTTCGAGAAGGAATTGTTTGTGCATGTGAACACGCTCGAATCGCGTGCGACCAAGGGCAATGAGAAAGCGTTGGAAAAGGCGCGCGCCCACATCCGTGACCGCCTGACGCAGCTGGCCCCGGTGTTCCTCAAGAACAAGTACATGCTGGGCGACAACTTCTCGATGCTGGACGTGGCCATCGCGCCGCTGCTGTGGCGCCTCGACTACTACGGCATTGATCTGTCCAAGAATGCGGCCCCGCTGCTCAAGTACGCTGAGCGCATCTTCTCGCGCCCGGCTTACATTGAAGCGCTGACGCCGTCCGAAAAGGTCATGCGCAAGTAAGCAGCGGCCTGCAGACTTCCCTCTTTCCATCGCAGCTGTAGTACCGCCATCCATGACCGCACAGGAATCGACCTCCACGCGCCCCTATCTCATTCGCGCCCTGTACGAATGGTGTACCGACAACGGGCTCACGCCTTACGTGGCGGTGCGTGTGGACGACTCCGTGCAGGTGCCGCGCGAGTATGTGAAGGATGGCGAGATCGTTCTGAACATCAGTTTTGATGCGACCAGCGCGCTGCAATTGGGCAATGAACTCATTGAATTCAAGGCGCGTTTTGGTGGCAAGCCCCGCGAAATACTGGTGCCGGTCGGCCGTGTGATCGCCATCTATGCCCGTGAGAACGGTCAAGGTATGGCGTTCCCGCCACCGGTGGATCTGTTGACTTCTGCGGAGGGGGCTCCCTCCGCACTGTCTGCTGCTGCGTCCCCCGCGCCGATGCAAGCGGAAGAGGCGACTGCTGCCGTGCCTGCCGAAGACCGTGTCGTGCAGCTGGTGGGTGTGGAAGAGGGCCACAAGGATGATGGGGGCGACGCTCCTCGGCCGCCGCCTGCTCAAGGTGGAGCACGCCCCTCGCTGAAGCGCATCAAATAGCTGCAGTTTCAAATTTCGGGCGGTTTTTACAGGATAAAATACCGCCTTCGCCGGTTTAGCTCAGTTGGTAGAGCACCCGCCTTGTAAGCGGTAGGTCGTCAGTTCGATTCCGACAACCGGCACCATTTCTCTTGCTTTTTGCATTCCCTGGCACTGACGCCCTGGCCGTCAGGTTTGAACTTTCAGGCGAATCGCGTTAACCTCCCACCCCCGACTGCGCAGATGCGCCTGCAAAGCAGGCAGCAGTTGGCGTATTTTTGCCGCCGCAGCATTGCTCTTGACCAGCAGGCACCAGCTGTCCCCGTCAATGGGGCCTGCCTGCACCGCTGGGCGCAACGCGGCGGGAATCAGCAATTCAATGGCCTTGAGCCGATCACTGGAGTCGCGTGTCAGCGCTGTAAGCTTTGCCAGCGTGGGGGATTCCTCGCTGGCTTGCTGCAGGGTGACGGCGTAGTGGCGGCGATTCATGGTGTGGCGTCTTCGGGCGTGGAGTATTGGCAGTGCATTTGATTATCACGGACGCCAGACTGGCGCGCAGCCGGGCCATTCATTTGTCTGGCACGCGCTTGGTCCTGGCGGGGCTTGCTGTGTCGCTGTGCCTGATGGTGGTGGCTGCCGGGCTCTACCACTGGGTTTTTCTGAAAGGGGCGCGTGAAGGGTGGCCCATCGTGGGCTCGCTGGTGCGCCTTGTGGTCAAGGATGAGTTTGCCGAGCGTGACCGATTCATGCGCGCCAATCTCGATGCCATGGCCCGGCGTGTGGGTGAAATGCAAGCGCGCATGGTGCAGCTGGAGTCCCTGGGGGATCGCGTGCTGGGCCTTGCGGGCATGGCACCTGCTGACATTCAGAAAGCGGATGCCCGCGGCGGAGCCCTCGTGAGCGCGCGCAATCTGTCCATGGAAGAGCTGCAAACCACCCTGGATGATCTGGAGCGCCTGACCAACCAGCGTGTGGACCTGATGACGGTGCTGGAGTCCCGTCTGTTTGACCAGCACATCCGCAAGAAGATGATTCCGACCCATGCGCCCGTCACGGGGCGTGTCGCAGGGTCGGGTTTTGGCTGGCGGGTCGATCCCATTACGGGGCAGTCGGCCTTGCACACCGGGCTGGATTTCCAGGCCGACACCGGTACACCCATCCTGGCGGCCGCCGGAGGCGTGGTTGTTACCCAGGAGTACCACCCCGCCTACGGCAACATGATCGAGGTAGACCATGGCAACCAGCTGGTGACGCGCTATGCCCATGCCTCGCGCGTCTTGATCAAGCAGGGCGACATCGTGCGCCGCGGGCAAAAGATTGCGGAGATCGGTACCACCGGCCGCTCGACGGGGCCGCATCTGCACTTTGAGGTGCTGGTGCAGGGGGTTTTCCAGGACCCACAGAAGTTCCTGAATGCGGGCGGTACGGCCACTGGCGCACAGGTAGCCGCCATTCAGCCCTCCACGTTGGCAGGACAGCCGGCCGCGCCGGCACCGGGCAGGTAAAATCGCGGGTCCGGCGTTCTCTGCCCGCAGTTGCAATGCTTGCAATATCGGTCGCAGGACCCATCTGAACTCAATTCATCTTAGGGATTTCGGTCGCTTGGCGCGCTGATTGCAGCGGGGCAGGCGGTCCTGTTCGCATGGCCACCAACTTCCTCACCAAAATATTCGGCAGCCGCAATGACCGGCTCCTCAAGCAGTACCGCAAGACGGTGACCCGCATCAATGCGATGGAGCCCGATTACGAGAAGCTGTCGGACGAGCAGCTCCGGGCCAAGACGCAGGAGTTCAAGGACCGTGTGGCCAAGGGCGAGTCGCTGGACAGCATCCTCCCCGAAGCCTTCGCCGTGGTGCGCGAGGGGTCCAAGCGCATCATGAAGATGCGGCACTTTGATGTGCAGCTGCTCGGTGGCATGGCGCTGCACTTCGGCAAGATCGCCGAAATGCGCACTGGCGAGGGCAAGACCCTGACGGCCACGCTGCCGGTGTACCTCAATGCCCTTTCTGGCAAGGGCGTGCACGTGGTGACGGTGAATGACTACCTCGCCAACCGCGATGCGCAGTGGATGGGGCGCCTGTACAACTTCCTGGGCCTCACGGTGGGTATCAACCTGCCCAACATGCCCCGTGAAGAAAAGCAGGCTGCGTACCGTGCCGACATCACCTACGGCACCAACAACGAATACGGCTTTGACTACCTGCGCGACAACATGGTCTATGAAGCGCAGGACCGTGTGCAACAGGGCCTGAACTTTGCCATCGTGGACGAGGTGGACTCGATCCTGATCGACGAAGCCCGCACGCCGCTCATCATCAGTGGCCAGGCCGAAGACCACACGGCGATGTACATCGCGATGAACAAAGTGGTGCCCCTGCTGGTGCGTCAGGAAGGCGAGGCGGACCCCCGCACAGGCGAGGGTGTGACCAAGCCCGGCGACTTCACGCTGGACGAAAAAACCCACCAGGTGTTTCTGACCGAGCAAGGCCACGAAACTGCCGAACGCATTCTGGCGTCCCACGGCCTGATCGCCGAAGGCGCCTCGGTGTACGACCCGGCCAACATCACGCTGATGCACCACCTGTATGCAGCGCTGCGGGCCAATCACTTGTACCACCGCGATCAGCACTACGTGGTGCAAAACGGCGAGATCGTGATCGTGGACGAGTTCACCGGCCGCCTGATGTCGGGCCGCCGCTGGAGTGAAGGTCTGCACCAGGCCGTGGAAGCCAAGGAAGGCGTGAACATCCAGGCCGAGAACCAGACACTGGCCTCCATCACGTTCCAGAACTATTTCCGCCTGTACAACAAGCTCGCCGGCATGACGGGTACGGCCGATACCGAAGCCTACGAGTTCCAGGAAATCTATGGCCTGGAAACCACGGTCATCCCACCCAACCGGCCCAGCAAGCGCGACGACCAGCTGGACCGCGTCTACAAGACCACGCGCGAGAAGTACGAAGCCGCCATCAAGGACATTCGCGAATGCCATGAGCGCGGCCAGCCCGTGCTGGTGGGCACGACGTCGATCGAGAACTCCGAAATCATCGACCAGCTGCTGAACAAGGAAGGCCTGCCCCACCAGGTGCTCAATGCCAAGCAGCACGCCCGTGAGGCCGACATCGTGGCCCAGGCCGGTCGCGAGGGCATGATCACCATCGCCACCAACATGGCTGGCCGTGGTACCGACATCGTGCTGGGCGGCAATATCGAGAAGGATGTGGCGGCCATCGAAGCCGACGAATCCCTGTCCGAGTCCGACCGTGCCGCCAAGGTGGCCGCGCTGCGTGAGCAGTGGAAGGTGGACCACGAGAAGGTCAAGGCGCTGGGCGGCCTGCGCATCATCGCCACCGAGCGCCATGAGTCGCGCCGCATCGACAACCAGCTGCGTGGCCGTTCGGGCCGCCAGGGCGACCCAGGTTCGTCGCGTTTCTATCTGAGCCTGGACGATTCGCTCATGCGCATCTTCGCGGGCGACCGCGTGAAGGCGATCATGGACCGCCTGAAGATGCCCGATGGCGAAGCCATTGAAGCGGGCATCGTGACGCGCAGCATCGAATCGGCCCAGCGCAAGGTGGAGGCCCGCAACTTCGACATCCGCAAGCAGTTGCTGGAGTACGACGATGTGGCCAACGATCAGCGCAAGGTGATCTACCAGCAGCGCAACGACATCCTGGACGCGTCTGACCTGTCGGATGTGATTGCGGCCATGCGCGAAGACTGCATGACCGATCTGGTGCGCCAGTACGTGCCTGCCGAATCGGTGGAAGAGCAGTGGGATCTGGCCGCGCTGGAAAAGGCGCTCGCAGAAGAATGGCAGGTGCCAATCGCGCTGCAGCAGGAAGTGCAGGGCGCCAATGCGATCACCGACGACGAGATCCTGGACAAGGTCTTGCAGGCCGCGCACGCTGCCTTCAATGCCAAGGTCGAGCAGGTGGGCCGCGAAAACTTCACGCAGTTTGAGCGTGTGGTGCTGCTGCAGAACTTTGACTCCAACTGGCGCGATCACCTGAGCGCACTCGATTACCTGCGCCAGGGCATCCATCTGCGCGGCTATGCGCAAAAGCAGCCCAAGCAGGAGTACAAGCGCGAGGCCTTCGAGCTTTTCCGCCAGCTCATCGACCAGGTCAAGAACGAGGTCACCAAGATCCTCATGACCGTGCAGGTGCAGTCGCAGGCGCAGCTCGACCAGGCCGCGCAAGACATGGAACAGCGCGCCGAGAGCATTGCCAACGTTACCTATACCGCACCCACCGAAACTGGCGAGGTGGAGACCACGGTGGATGCACAGACCGTGGCCCAGCAAGCGCTGCCCGAAGGTATGCGTGTGGGCCGTAACGACCCCTGTCCCTGTGGCAGCGGCAAGAAATACAAGCAGTGCCACGGCAAGCTGGCTTGATTTCCTGATCCAGACAACACGGGCTTCGGCCCGTGTTTTCATTGGCGCGCCACGGTTTTCCGGATAATCGGCCGCAGTTTTTTGAGAAAGACCTTCATGCCCGTCAATCTAGTCGCTCCCGTTGCTGCCGATCTGCACCCCATCGCCGGTGTGCGCATCGGTGTTGCCGAAGCTGGTGTCCGCAAGGCCCACCGCAAGGACCTCACCGTGTTCCTGCTGGACGAGGGCGCCAGCGTGGCTGGCGTGTTCACGCAGAACCGCTTTTGCGCAGCGCCGGTGCAGATCAGCCGCGAGCACTTGAGCAGCGGCCAGCCCATTCGCGCCATGGTCATCAACACGGGCAACGCCAATGCAGGTACCGGAGCTGACGGCCTGGCGCGTGCGCGCGCCACCTGCATTGCGCTCGCTCGTCAGCTGAGCGTGGCGCCCGAGCAGATCCTGCCGTTCTCGACCGGCGTGATCATGGAGCCGCTGCCCAACGACCGCATCGAAGCGGGACTGCCCGCCGCCATCGCCGATGCGCAGCCCGACCACTGGGCCCGTGCCGCCGAGGGCATCATGACCACCGACACACTGCCCAAGGCGTTCTCTGCGCAGGTGCAGATCGGTGGCGCCACGGTGTCCATCACGGGCATCAGCAAGGGTGCGGGCATGATCCGCCCCAACATGGCCACCATGCTGGGCTTCCTGGCCACGGACGCCTGCGTGGCGCCCGCCGTCATGCAGCAACTGGCGCGTGATCTGGCTGACGGCTCTTTCAATCGCGTCACCATTGACGGTGACACATCGACCAACGATTCCTTCGTGGTCGTTGCCACCAACAAGGCAGCGCATGCGCCCGTGACCTCGCTCGACAGCACGGACGGCCAAGCCCTCAAGGCTGCGATGCTCTCGGTGTCACAAAAGCTGGCGCAGGCGATCGTGCGGGACGGCGAGGGTGCGACCAAGTTCATCACAGTGCGGGTCGAAGGCGGCAAGACTGGCGACGAGTGCCGCAAGGTGGCCTACGCCATTGCTCATTCGCCGTTGGTCAAGACGGCCTTTTTTGCCAGCGACCCCAACCTGGGCCGCATCCTGGCGGCCGTGGGCTACGCCGGCATTGACGACCTGGACCAGACCGGCATCGACCTGTACCTGGACGATGTGCATGTGGCGCTGCAAGGGGGGCGCAACCCCGCCTATCGCGAAGAAGACGGCCAGCGGGTGATGAAGCAGAGCGAGATCACCGTGAGGGTGCTACTCGGGCGCGGTACCGCAGCGGACACGGTGTGGACTTGCGACTTCAGCCACGAGTACGTGACCATCAACGCCGACTACCGCTCGTGAGTTGGGTCTTGCTATCTTTGTGATAGCTGTTGAGGCATATTCCACTAGCGCATTTCGCCATAATGAACGAAAAATTTGAACGCTTGGTCGAGCGTGCCGAGCAGCTCATCGCCCGCATCGAGTCGGTGCTGCCCCAGCCGCTGGGAGCGCCTGACTGGTCCGCCTCCATTGCCTGGCGCTACCGCAAGCGCAGCAGTGGGCATGGCACGCTGGAACCCGTGCGCCACGTGGGGGCGATGCGGCTGGCAGACCTCAAGGAAATCGATCCGCAAAAAGAAAAGATCGAGCGCAATACGCAGCAGTTTGTGCAGGGCAAGCCCGCCAACAACGTGCTGCTGACGGGTGCGCGCGGTACTGGCAAGTCGTCGCTGATCAAGGCCTGCTTGAACGCTTACGCAGCCGAAGGCCTGCGCCTGATTGAAGTGGACAAGGCCGACCTGACCGACCTGCCGGACATCGTGGACGTAGTGTCTGACCGGCCCGAGAAATTCATCGTCTTCTGCGATGACCTGAGTTTTGAGGAAGGCGAGCCAGGCTACAAGGCGCTCAAGTCGATCCTGGACGGCTCGGTGGCGGCCGCCACGCCGAACGTGCTCATCTACGCCACCAGCAATCGGCGCCACCTGCTGCCGGAGTACATGGCTGACAACCTCACGTACACCCACACCGAAGACGGCGAGGTGCACCCGGGCGAGGTGGTGGAGGAGAAGATTTCGCTGTCGGAGCGTTTTGGCCTGTGGGTCAGCTTCTACCCGTTCAGCCAGCAGGAGTATCTGACCATCGTGGCGCAGTGGTTGTCGTCGTTCGGTGTGCCCGCACAGGCCATTGAGGAGGCGCGGCCTGAGGCCCTGGTCTGGGCGCTGGAGCGTGGCTCGCGCAGCGGCCGTGTGGCGTACCAGTTTGCGCGTGACTATGCGGGGCGACATGGCGGCTGAACATCTCGCTCCAGACAGCGTCCCGGCCACTGCCGAACGCAAACACACCGAAGTGGCCGTGGGCATCCTGCTGCGCGCAGACGGCGCGATGCTGCTGTCCACCCGCCCGCCGGGCAAGCCCTACGCGGGGTACTGGGAGTTTCCGGGTGGCAAGCTGGAGGCGGGCGAGACCGTGGAGCAGGCGCTGCGCCGCGAACTGATCGAGGAGCTGGGCGTGACCATCGGCCCGGCAAGCGTCTGGAAAGTGACCGAACACGATTACCCCCACGCACTGGTGCGGCTGCACTGGTGCAAGGTCTGGGAGTGGACTGGCGAATTCGAGATGCGTGAAGGCCAGGCCATGGCCTGGCAGCAAATGCCGATCACGGTGTCCCCGGTGTTGCCCGGTGCCTATCCGGTGTTGCAATGGCTGGCTGAGGAGCGGGGTCTGCAGTCTGCGGTGGAGTGAGACTCCCGCCTGTGTGGGACTGATTTGCTATTGAATTGGTAGCTTCTCAGGCGTGCAGCATTAGCGCTACCGCTGGTTTTTGGTGAAATGGCTCTTGAATGGCGCCTATGACCTTGGTCAATGCTGCTGGCGCGGGTCGCCATGGGGGGCGTCGTCTGGAGGCGCTTCGGTGGGCATGCGAAAGCTTTCGCTGGCCCATGCGCCTAGGTCTATCTGCTTGCAGCGCTCGCTGCAAAACGGACGGTACACATTCGCGGCGCTGTACACGCTATCTCCGCCGCAGCTGGGGCAGGTGACGATGCGCGCCTGCGAGGAAGGGGCTGGTGAGTGGGGCATCCTGGGGTGATCCTCTTGCTCAAGTCGGCCCGCCCGATCTTTAGCGGGCTTTGGCGCGATTCAGTCTCTGGGCTAGGGCTGGCTAAGGCCTACGCGCACAGGGTCAGTTCAAACGCCGCATCTTCGTTGCAGGCGTGCAGGCGTCCATCGCCTTCCAGCCGCATGAGCCGCACCGAGACAATCAGACGGTTGCCACTGATTTCCGGGATCAGGTTCAGCGCTGGGTCGATGCGAAGCCGCAGCAGCTGGAAGGTGCGGCCCTGGGGCAGATTCTGCTGAAACTGACCTCGTTCGGCCGCTACCTTTTGGGGTACGCCTGAATCGCGCAGCAGCTTGAGCAGCACATAGATCGACTCAGCGAGGGGCGCCAGCGTGGAGGCCCATTCTTCCAGAGCCTGCTGACGCACCGCCGGGGGATGGTGTTGCCACGCGTAATAGGCTGGCAGGTCAAAGCCACAGGTCCCGCCCGGAATGCCGATGCGGCTACGAATGCTCATCAGCCAGTCGTTTTCCGTCAGTGCATGGCCCGACTTGCCGCTTTGGGTGTTGAGTGCCACGAAGCACCGGTCCAGCTGGCTGATCACCGCGTCCAGTGCTGCTTCAGAAATGGAGGGGTTGCCTCGGTACGTGTCGAGCTGGTGCTTGTGCTTTTCGATGTCCTTGAGCACATCCGACTTCAGATCGGCCCGGGCGGCCACATCCATGATCTCGAAAATCGTCACCAGGGCGAAATGGTGATCCAGCGCGTGAGGCCGGGGGATCAACTCCCCCAAGCGGCGGAACAGCTGCTCCAGCCGCAGATAGGTTCTGAGACGCTCGTTAAAGGGGTATTCGTAAAGGATCACGCTGGCGGGTTCCTGGAGGCTCAGGCAGTATTCTGACGCCGGTGGCGCACGGCATGGGGTGAAAGCACAAACGGTTTCGTACGCATCATAGCCCGAACAGTGTGGCCACTTGCCCCACCTCAGCCTGTAACTGCTCCAGTGAGCAATGTGCTTCGTTGGCAATCACCACATCGGCCACCGCCCTGCGCGCTGGGCGCGTAGCTTGTGAGGCAATGATGCCTTGCACGGCTTCGGCAGACAGACCGCTGCGCTGCATGACTCGCGCGATCTGGGTCTGCTCTGTGCAGTCCACCACGACCACGGCGTCGAGTTGGCGCGCCCACCGCCCGGACTCCGTCAGCAGCGGGATGTCGTGCACGATCCATCGGCAGCCAGACTGTAGGGCTTGTTGAATCCTTTGCTGGCTTTGCAAGGCCACCAAGGGGTGCACGATGGCCTCCAGCTGGCTGCGCGCCTGCGGTTGGCTGAAGGCCAGTTGCCTCATGCGCGCACGATCCAGCGCACCCGATGCATCAACATATGCTTCACCAAAGGTAGTTCGAATGGCAGGCATGGCCGCACCGCCCGGCCCAGTCACCTCCCTGGAGATCTGGTCGGCGTCGATGAGGCTTGCACCCAAGGACGCCATCATCTGGCCTACGGTGCTCTTGCCGCTACCGATGCCGCCGGTCAGACCCAGGCGCAAGGGCTGTCGGTGGGTTGCCATGAGAGTTCGTCAGAGCCCCAGAAGACCGAGCACTGTACCCAAAATGGCGTTGGGGCCGAACACCATCGCGGTGAGCCCTGCACCCACTAGGAAGGGGCCGAACGGAATGTAGCCACCCTCACGCAAGCTGCTGAAAACTTTCATTGCAATCCCAATGATGGCGCCAATCACTGAAGACATCAAAATGATCGGCACCAGCGCCTGCCAGCCAAACCATGCGCCCAATGCTGCAAACAGCTTGAAGTCGCCGTAGCCCATGCCTTCTTTGCCTGTCGCCAACTTGAAGCCCCAGTAGACCAGCCAGAGCGACAGGTATCCTGCCGCAGCGCCCATGACGGAAGCAAACAACGGTACGTTCGTCCATTGCAGGGCGGACGCCAGCAACCCTGCCCAGAGCAAAGGCAAGGTGATGTCATCGGGCAAAAGCGTGGTGTCCCAGTCAATGAACGCCAGAGCAATCAGGGCCGCCGAAAAGCCGCACCATGCCAACCCCGCAGGCGTCGCGCCCCAGCGGTGGATACAAAAAAAGAACAGCGCTCCCGTTGCCAGTTCGACCATCGGGTAGCGGGGGCTGATGCGTGTTTTGCAGGACGAGCAACGTCCGCGCAACAACAGATAACTTAAGACAGGAATGTTTTCATGCCACCGCACCACATGCCCGCAAGCCGGGCAGCGGGAGCGAGGTGTCATGAGGTTGAAGGTGGGCTGCGTGTCCTCGGGTAGCTCTTTGCCCTGGTTGGATACCTCGACTTGCGCCAGCTCTGCCGCCCATTGCCTCTCCATCATTTTGGGAAGGCGATAAATCACCACATTCAGAAAACTGCCGAAAAGCAAACCAATCACGCCACCGATAGCGGCATCCAACCATGCTTCCAGCGCCATTACACGACCTGACCGAGCTTGAAGATGGGAAGGTACATAGATACCACGATACCGCCGATGAGCGTACCCAGAAACACGATGATGATGGGCTCCATCAGGCTGGACAGGCCAGCCACCATGTCATCCACCTCAGCTTCATAGAAGTCGGCAGCCTTGCCAAGCATGTGGTCGATAGAGCCGGATTCTTCGCCAATCGCGCACATCTGAAGCACCATGGAGGGGAAAACGTTAGCGTTGCCCATTGCGGCGGTGAGGCTGGTACCCGTGGAAACCTCCTGCTGGATCTTATCTGTGGCCAAAGAGTACACCGAGTTACCAGCGGCCCCACCCACCGAGTCAAGCGCCTCCACCAGCGGCACGCCCGCGGCGAACATGGTGGACAACGTCCTAGTCCAGCGCGCAACGCAGGACTTATCGATCAAGGCACCAAACACAGGAAGCCGCAATAGAAGCCGATCCATGAACATCTGTATCTTTTCACTGCGGCGCCATGCCTGCATGAAAAAGTAGAAGCCCCCTCCGATGACACCGAAAATCAGCCACCACCATTTGACAAATACCTCGCTGATCGCCATCACAAACAAGGTGGCGGCGGGGAGGTCGGCTCCAAACGAAGTGAAGACCTCTTTAAACGCTGGAATGACGAAAATCATGATGACGGTCACCACCACGAAAGCCACAATCACCACGGAAATGGGGTACATGAGTGCCGACTTGATCTTCGATTTGATCGCCTCGGTTTTCTCCATGTACGTAGCCAGCCGATCCAGCAGGGCTTCCAAAATACCCGCAGCCTCGCCCGCCTCTACCAAGTTGCAGTAGAGACTGTCAAAGTACATCGGGTACTTTCTGAAAGCCCCGTTGAGTGATGTCCCTGTCTCGATATCGGACCGGATGTCATTGAGCAGCTTGGTGACGCTGGCATTGGTATTGCCTCGACCCACAATGTCGAAGGACTGCAGCAGAGGTACGCCAGCCTTCATCATGGTTGCCAGCTGGCGGGTAAACAGCGCAATGTCCTTGGGCTTGATTTTTTTGCCCGAACGCATGCGGCGCTTCTTGATTTTGGTGGGGAAAACCCCTTGGCGACGCAAAGTCGCCTGCACTTGGTTTTCTCCGACCGCGCGGATTTCGCCACGAACGATCTTTCCGTTGCGGTCCTTGCCCTCCCACTCGAAGACAAAATCCTTGATATCTTTGGTTGATGCTGCGGTCGCCATGGTGCCCTCGTCCGTGGATGCTATTCGTTGGTGACGGCCAGAACTTCCTCAAGGGAAGTCAGGCCCAATTTGGCTTTGTAGAGCCCGGATTCGCGCAGCGAACGAACACCCTCGGCGCGTGCCTGCTCTGCAATCTCCAGTGCACTCCCGTCGCGCAAAATGATGCGCTGGATCTCCTCGGAAATAGGCATTACTTGATAGATGCCGAGTCGGCCCTTGTAGCCGTTATTGCAGGCCGAGCATCCTACGGGACGATAGGTCACCCAGGAGCCGTCAATGTCATGTTCCTCGTATCCCGCCTCCACCAAAGTCTCATGGGGTATATCTGCGGGAACCTTGCATACGGGGCACAATCGACGCGCCAAACGTTGCGCAGTGATCAAAATCACGCTGGAAGCGATGTTGAATGGCGCTATACCCATGTTGCGCATCCGCGTGAGCGTCGTGGGCGCGTCGTTCGTGTGCAGCGTGGAAAGCACAAGGTGACCTGTCTGCGCCGCCTTGATGGAAATATCTGCAGTTTCCAGATCCCGGATTTCACCCACCATGATGATGTCGGGATCCTGGCGCAGAAACGACTTCAGTGCCACAGCAAAGGTCATACCGGCTTTTTCATTCACGTTCACCTGATTGACGCCAGGCAAATTGATTTCAGAAGGGTCTTCGGCGGTTGCGATATTGACCCCCGGCTTGTTCAGCAGATTCAGACAGGTGTATAAAGATACCGTCTTGCCAGAGCCCGTAGGGCCTGTGACCAGAATCATTCCGTAAGGACGACCAATCGCCTGGAGCAATCGTTCCTTCTCCACGGGTTCATAGCCAAGTGCATCGATCCCAAGCTTGGCGCTGCTCGGATCCAAAATACGGATCACGATTTTCTCGCCAAACAGGGTGGGCAAAGTGCTTACCCGAAAATCGATCACGCGATCCGGCCCCACCTTGAGCTTCATGCGACCGTCCTGAGGCACACGCTTCTCGGAAATATCTAGGCGTGAAATCACCTTGATGCGGGACGCGAGCTTGTCCTTGATCGCGATCGGTGGAGAGGCTATTTCGCGGAGTTCTCCGTCAATGCGGAAACGGACTCGGTATTGGTGTTCGTAAGGCTCAAAATGCAAATCGGAGGCGCGCATATTGAAGGCGTCGAGCAGCATTTTGTGCAGGAACTTGACGATCGGCGCATCTTCAACTTCCGTTGTTCCTGTATCCGCTTCTTCAGGCGCATCTTCAATGGAGACGTCATCGAAAGCGAAGTCACCTCCTCCGCTGATTAGCGTATCCATGGATTCGCTTGCGGATTTGGTGGTGGCTTCTACGAGCCGGCTGAGTTTGTCATATTCCGCAATAATCCAATCCACACCCATTTGGGTGGTGAATTTGATTTTCTCTGCAGCTTCTTGGTCAGTCGGGTCGGCTGTTGCGACGATCAGCCGGTTGTTGCGCTTGCTCAGGACCACCACGCGATATGCTTGGCATATCTTGTTATCCAAGAGCTCCTTCGGCAGGCGCAAAGGATCAATGGCGTCCAAGTCGAGCAGGGGTGCACCGAAAACCGCAGATACCGTGTGCGCCAGATCCGCTGCAGAAACAGCTCCAGAGCCCGTCAGCTCAGCAATGAAACTGGTTCGGCTTATTTGTGATTTTTTGTAAATGTCTTCTGCTGACTTTTGGGTCAGCTTGCCCGCAGACATCAGGGCGCGGCCGAGCCCGGGCAGGGCTACTGCAGAGGCTTCTTTGAGGGCAGTATCAACAGCGGCCATGTAACCGAGAATGTGTTAGGTGTGGAAAAGAAACCATCCTATCATCACCGATCAACCATGGGCTGTACAGCGGCGCATATTGGCAACGGCGCCACAAACGGGTGGGATTTTGGTAGGCGACCATACTGCGATATATGGTCGGGGTGAGAGGATTCGAACCTCCGGCCTCTACGTCCCGAACGTAGCGCTCTACCAGGCTAAGCTACACCCCGCAGCTTGTAAAAGCACTCGCGAATGATCTAGTGCCTCTTTCAATTTCGCCGCCCCAGCAATTGGGCTGCCAAGTCTAGCAAACCCTTCGAATAGGCATTTGCGGGTAATAGTCGGGCGGCAGCCATGGCGCGGTGCGCTTCAGCGAAGGCTGCGGCGCGGGTAACGTCCAGGGCGCCTGTCGAGCGGACGATGCTCACGACTTCTTCTAATCGTTCGGTCGAACCTTGTTCGATGGCTTGGCGAACGATTTCCGCCTGGCTGGGGGTGCCTCGTTCCATGGCGGCGATCAGGGGGAGGGTGGATTTGCCTTCTCTCAAGTCGTCACCCAGATTTTTGCCCATCTCGGCAGTGTCGCCGTCGTAGTCCAGCACATCGTCAATGATCTGGAATGCTGTACCCAGAGCCTGCCCGTAAGTTGCGCATGCCTCTTCCACATCGGGGGGGCTGTTGGCCAAGATGGCGCCGAGGCGGGCGCTGGCTTCAAAAAGTTTGGCTGTTTTGGAGCGGATGACACGCAGATAGCCCGCTTCATCCAGTGAGGCGTCGTGCATGTTCATCAACTGGAGCACTTCGCCTTCCGCAATCACGTTCGTGGCCTCGGAGAGGATTTCCATGATGCGCATGCTTCCAGCCTCGACCATCATCTGGAATGACCGAGTGTGCAGAAAGTCGCCCACCAGAACGCTGGCAGGGTTGCCAAAGGTTTCGTTGGCTGTGGGGCGGCCACGGCGCAGGGTGGATGCATCCACCACATCGTCATGCAGCAGTGTTGCGGTGTGAATCAACTCGACCACTGCCGCCAGGCTGTGTCGATGTGTGCCACGGTAGCCCAAGGCTCCGCACACCATCAGCAGAAGAGCGGGGCGCAGACGCTTGCCGCCAGCTGCAATGATGTATTGCGAGATCTGGGCCACCAGGGGGACACTCGATGTCAGGCGCTGACCGATGACCTTGTCGACCTCGTGCATGTCTTGTGCAACGAGCGTGAGGGGGGAAGCTGCAGGGGCGGTATGGTCAGTCAAGATGGTGGTCACAGAAAGTGCCCGAATTATAGGAAGGCCCGCTACATGCCTGACGAGTGCGGTGGCGTGTTGGTCACGCCGAATTGACTGATGCGCGTGAGGCTGGCGAGGTGATGCCAGATGCGCTATACTCGTCGGCTCTGTAGAAATTCGTCTGCAGAACTCATATCAAGAGGTCAACATGTACGCGGTCATAAAAACCGGCGGCAAGCAGTATCGCGTTGCTTCCGGCGAAAAAATTAAAGTAGAACAGATTGCTGCGGACGTAGGCCAGGAAATTGTGATCGACCAAGTTCTGGCTGTCGGCAACGGCGCTGAACTGAAGGTTGGTACGCCCCTGGTGTCCGGCGCAACAGTGAAAGCCACTGTCGTGGCCCACGGCAAGCACGACAAAGTGCACATCTTCAAGATGCGCCGTCGCAAGCACTATCAAAAACGCCAAGGCCATCGCCAGCAGTTCACTGAGCTGCAAATCGGTGCGATTGCTGCTTAATCGAAGGAGCTAGTCATGGCACAGAAAAAAGGCGGCGGCTCTACGCGAAACGGGCGTGACTCCAAGCCAAAGATGCTGGGTGTCAAGGCCTTCGGTGGTGAACTGATCAGCGCTGGTTCGATCATCGTGCGCCAGCGTGGCACACGTTTCCACCCCGGCACCAATGTCGGCGTTGGCAAGGATCACACCTTGTTTGCCCTGGTGGACGGCCACGTGTCGTTCGGTACCAAGGGTGCATTGTCCAAGTCCACGGTCAATGTGACTCCCGCCTGAGGATTGCTCCTCCGGCAACCATCGAAGCCCCGCCTTGCCGGGGCTTTGTTGTTTGGTCTGCACGCGTCGCTGGTGCGCCTTTGGTCTGTGGCGCCTGGAATGGCCCCTGCTGTTCCGCCACAATTGGCAGCAGCCGACAGCACGGCCTCTTTTGTAAACTGGATACCCCATGAAGTTCGTCGACGAAGCCTTTATTGACATTGCCGCAGGTGATGGTGGCAATGGCTGCGTGTCGTTCCGGCACGAAAAATACAAGGAGTTCGGCGGTCCCAATGGTGGTGACGGTGGGCGCGGGGGGCATGTGTTTGCTGTGGCCGATCCCAACCTGAATACCCTGGTGGACTATCGCTACTCGCGCCGTCACGAGGCCAAACGCGGTGAGCATGGCATGGGCTCCGATATGTTCGGCGCAGCGGGCACGGACATCACACTCAAGATGCCGGTCGGGACCATCATCACCGACGCCGAGACGGGTGAAGTTCTGTATGAGCTGCTGACCCCGGGCGAGGTCATCACCATCGCCAAAGGCGGTGATGGCGGCTTTGGCAACATGCGTTTCAAGAGCGCTATCAACCGGGCCCCGCGTCAAAAAACACCGGGCTGGCCGGGCGAGAAGAAGAATCTGAAGCTGGAGCTGAAGGTGCTGGCCGACGTGGGCCTGCTGGGTATGCCGAATGCCGGCAAGTCCACCTTCATCACGGCCGTGTCCAATGCGCGACCAAAGATTGCGGATTACCCGTTCACCACGCTGCACCCCAACCTAGGCGTCGTGCGGGTGGGGCCTGAGCAGAGCTTTGTTGTAGCCGACATCCCCGGTCTGATCGAGGGAGCTTCCGAGGGCGCTGGCTTGGGCCACCAGTTCCTGCGCCATCTGCAACGCACGCGTTTGCTGCTGCACATCGTGGACTTGGCGCCGTTTGACGATGCTGTGGACCCGGTGGCTCAGGCCAAGGCCATCGTGAACGAGCTCAAGAAATACGACCAGCAGCTTTACAACAAGCCGCGTTGGCTGGTGCTGAACAAGCTGGACATGGTTCCCGCTGATGAGCGTGAGGCGCGCGTGAAGGATTTTGTGAAGCGCTTCAAATGGAAGGGGCCGGTGTTTGAGATCTCGGCCCTCACGCGTGAGGGCTGTGAGCCACTGATTCACGCCATCTTCCGCCATGTGCAGTCCGAGCAGCGCACGGAGAACGAGCCGGTGGAGGTGGATCCCCGTTTCGCCGGCGATGCGCCAGCCTGACGCGTCGGCGCTCAGAGGATAGGAATTGCTACGTTTTTAATAGCTACTCAGGCATGAAGCAGTAGCGCTATCGGCATCAAAGACATCAAAATGGTTTCCAGCGTATTGAGAGATGCCCGCCGCATCGTGGTGAAGGTGGGCTCCAGCCTTGTGACCAACGAAGGGCGTGGACTGGATGAAACCGCCATCGGTGAGTGGAGTCGCCAACTGGCCGCGCTGGTGCGTGGCGTAGGGGGTGCCCCACGCGAGGTGGTGATGGTGTCCAGCGGTGCCATTGCCGAAGGCATGAAGCGCCTGGGCTGGACCACAAGACCCCAGGAAATCCACGAACTGCAGGCTGCCGCAGCGGTGGGGCAGATGGGGCTGGCGCAGATGTACGAAACCAAGCTGCGCGAGCAGGGGATGGGCAGCGCGCAGGTACTGCTTACCCATGCCGATCTGGCGGACCGTGAGCGCTATCTCAATGCGCGCTCCACCTTGCTCACGCTGCTGCGTTTGGGCGTGGTGCCGGTGATCAACGAAAACGACACGGTGGTCAATGACGAGATTAAGTTTGGCGACAACGACACGCTGGGTGCGCTGGTGGCCAACCTTGTGGAAGCCGACGCCCTGATCATCCTCACAGACCAGAAGGGGCTCTACACCGCCGACCCACGCCGTGATCCGTCTGCGCAGTTTGTGCATGAGGCCAAAGCGGGTGATCTTGCTCTGGAAGCGATGGCGGGCGGTGCAGGCTCCAGCATTGGCAAAGGCGGCATGATCACCAAGATTCTGGCGGCCAAGCGCGCTGCAGGCTCTGGGGCATCGACCGTGATCGCCTGGGGGCGCGAATCCGACGTATTGGTCCGTTTGGTGAGTGGTGAGGCGTTGGGTACTTTGCTGGTTGCCCAGACACAGAAAAAGCAGGCCCGCAAGCAGTGGATGGCGGACCATTTGCAACTGCGTGGCTCCGTGGTGGTGGACGCTGGGGCTGCGGCCAAGGTGCGCGACGAAGGCAAAAGCCTGCTGCCCATCGGCATGACGGCAGTGGAGGGGGACTTTTCGCGCGGCGACGTGATTGCCGTGCGCGACGGGTCTGGGGCAGAGATTGCACGCGGCTTGGCCAACTATGCAGCGGCGGAAGCCCGCCTTCTGTGCCGCAAGCCGTCGACGGAGTTTGAGAAACTGCTGGGCTACATGGCTGAGCCAGAAATGGTGCACCGCGACAATCTCGTGTTGGCGCAGGGCGCATAGGGACTGACTGCGCGCATCAATCCTTGTCGATTCAGGACTGAGCGGATTCGCCCATCAAAACAAAACGCCTGCAGATGCAGGCGTTTTTCATGGTGCGATGCCAGGGTCAGCGCGGTGTGTCTGATACCGATGGCATGCCGTCGAGTTCTCCCGGCATGCTGTTTTGAGGATCGGGATCAAAACTGGCGCCTGGAGGGAGCTCCATGCCAGGGTTGACCAGCATGGAGCCCGTGCGGAACATGTTGGCGACGCCCGCATGTTCGCCCTCGCGGGTGCGTAAACCGCTGCGCAAATAGCGGTTGCGCTGCTCGTGTCGCGGCAGATAGCGGGCCAGTTCAGTGAGCGCCATCTCATAGACACCGCGTTTGAACTCGACCACCACATCCAGTGGAACCCAGTAGTCGTTCCACCGCCAAGCGTCAAACTCCGGGTGATTGGTCGCGCGCAGGTTCAGATCCCAGTCGTGCCCCATCAATTGCAATAGGTACCAGATCTGCTTCTGGCCCTTGTAGTGGCCGCGCGCATCGCGGCGGATGTACCGGTCAGGCACCTCATAGCGCAACCAGTCCCGGGTGCGGGCCACCACGCGAACGTGGTTGGGCAATAATCCCACCTCCTCATGCAGCTCGCGGAACATGGCTTGCTCGGGGGTCTCACCCCGGTCAATGCCACCCTGCGGGAACTGCCAGCTGTGGGTGCGTATGCGCTTGCCCCAAAACACCTGGTTTTTCTGGTTGAGCAGGATGATGCCGACGTTCGGCCGAAAGCCGTCCCGGTCAAGCATAATCAAACCCCAAATTTTTAAACTGTGTCCATTATGCACGGCGCCTAGCGCGCAGCAAGTGGACGGCCCCGTTCTGCCTGCAATCGACTCCCGATGAAAGCCTCCCAATTCTTCATTTCCACCCTCAAGGAAGCTCCGGCGGACGCCGAAGTGGTCAGCCACAAACTCATGACGCGGGCCGGGCTGATCAAGAAGCTGGGCGCTGGCATCTATAACTACATGCCTCTGGGCCTGCGCGTGATCCGCAAGGTGGAAGCCATCGTGCGCGAAGAGATGAACCGCGCGGGTGCTGTCGAGCTGACCATGCCCGTGGTGCAGCCCGCTGAGCTCTGGCAGGAAACGGGGCGCTTTGAGAAAATGGGCCCCGAGCTGCTGCGCATCCAGGATCGCCATGGTCGCGACTTCGTGGTGCAGCCGACCAGCGAAGAAGTGATCACTGACATCGCCCGTCAAGAGCTCAAGAGTTACAAGCAGCTGCCGAAGAACTTTTACCAGATCCAGACCAAGTTCCGCGACGAGCGCCGCCCCCGCTTTGGCCTCATGCGCGGACGTGAGTTCATCATGAAGGATGCCTACAGCTTTGACCGCGACCAAGTGGCCGCCAAGGCCAGCTACCAGGTGATGGCCGCAGCCTACCGGCGGATTTTCGATCGCTTCGGCCTGACCTACCGTGCCGTGGCCGCTGACAGCGGCGCCATCGGGGGGGACCTGTCGGAAGAATTCCAGGTGATTGCCGCCACGGGCGAAGACGCCATCGTCTACTGCCCGCAGAGCGACTACGCCGCTAATATGGAAAAGGCGGAGGCGCTGGCCCCCGTCGGACCACGCGGCGCAGCCACCCAGGCGCTGACCAAAACAGCCACCCCAGGCAAGAGCACCTGTGCCGATGTGGCAGAACTGCTGGGTGTTCCGCTGAACACCACGGTCAAGTCACTGGTGCTGGCCACGGACGAAACCAACGAAGCGGGTGAGATCGTCAAGACCCAGGTGTGGCTGCTGCTGCTGCGCGGCGACCACGACATGAACGAGATCAAGGTTGGCAAGGTGCCCGGACTGGCGGGCTTCCGCTTCGCGACGCTGGGCGAAATTGAGGACCACTTTGGCTGCAAGCCGGGTTACCTGGGTCCCATCGGCCTGAAGAAGCCTTTGAAGATCGTGGCAGACCGCGAAGTCGCTGTGATGGCCGACTGGATCTGCGGCGCCAACGAAGTGGACTTTCACATCACCGGCGTCAACTGGAGCCGCGACCTGCCGGAGCCCGACATGGTGGCCGACCTGCGCAACGTGGTGGCGGGCGACCGCTCCCCCGACGGCAAGGGCGAGCTGGCGATCGAACGCGGCATTGAAGTGGGCCATGTGTTCTACCTGGGCACCAAGTACAGCAAGGGCATGAACGCGACCTTCCTGGGCGACGACGGCAAGCCGGCATTCTTCGAGATGGGCTGCTACGGCATTGGCGTGACACGCCTGCCTGCCGCCGCCATTGAACAAAACCATGACGAGCGCGGCATCATCTGGCCGGACGCGATTGCGCCGTTCACCGTGGTGGTCTGCCCCGTGGGCATGGACCGCAGCGAGGCCGTCAAGGCCACTGCCGAGCAACTGTATGCCGGCCTGCTGGCTGCGGGCGTGGACGTGATCCTGGACGACCGTGGCGAGCGCCCCGGCGCGATGTTTGCCGACTGGGAACTGATCGGCGTGCCACACCGCGTGACCATTGGCGACAAGAGCCTGAAAGAGGGTGTTGTCGAGTACCAGCACCGCCGGGACGCCGCCGCCACCAAGGTGGCCGTGGCCGACATCCTGGCCCATGTGAAGGGTCGTATGGCTGTATGAGCAAGAGCGGCGTCACTCTGAGCGCTCCGTGGGCTGCGACTTCTGGCGGCCCCGTGGGGATGTCGCGCCGCGGCTGTCTGGTGTCGCTGGCTTCGCTGGCAGCGCCCGCCGCCTGGCTGGGCGCTCCGCAGGTGGCGCACGCTGGCGGGCAGCTGGAGGAGCCCCTGATGGACTCGGTGCGCACCGCACTCAGCTCTGCCATTGCCAACCAGGCGCCGCCCGAGCCGGAGTTTTTTACCACTGAAGCGCGCCTGCACTACCTGCGGTGGCTGGGCACGCAGAGTGATCGCCTGCGGCCGCGCAAACCGGACCTGGAAGTACGCCGCGACTTTTTGCAGACGGTCTGGTACGAATCCAAGCGCGCCGGGCTGGATGTGTCCTTGGTCCTGGGGCTGATCCAGGTAGAAAGCGGATTCCGCAAGTTTGCGGTGTCCAGCGTCGGAGCGCGGGGCTACATGCAGGTCATGCCCTTCTGGACGCGCGTGATTGGCGATGGCGACCCGGGCAAGCTGTTCCACATGCAGACCAACCTGCGTTTTGGCTGCGTCATTCTGCGCCACTACATTGACCGGGAGCAGGGCGATTTGTTCATGGCGCTTGGACGCTACAACGGCAGCCGAGGCCGGTCGCCGTACCCGGATGCCGTCTTTGGAGCGCAGCGCAAGTGGCTTTTTGCCGATCGGCCACAGTCGCCGGCCGCATAGAACGATCAGCGTGGCGGTGACACGGGCCGCGCCTTGGTCACTCCACGGCGGTTCCCGTCGGTGCTGACGGGCTCGGGGCCGATGCACCAGGGGCTCCGCCCAGCCTGGAGACCATGACCTGATCGATGCGGTAGCTGTCCACGTCCAGCACCTCAAACTTGTAGCCGCCCCAGCTCACGCTGTCAGTACGGCGTGGCACGCGGCGCAGCATCACCATCAGGAAGCCCGCCAGGGTTTCGTACTCGCCGGTGTGCGGCAACTCGTCCAGCGACAGGGCGTGCAGCACATCCTCAATGGGGGTGACCCCATCGATGAGCCAGGAGTTCTCATCCCGTCGCACGATCTGCTCTTCGTCCGCCGGGCCCACCAGGTCACCCATCACGGTGCTCATGACATCGTTGAGCGTGACCACACCGACCACCAGGCTGTACTCGTTCACAATGACGGCAAAGTCCTCGTGGACTTGGCGGAACTGCTCCAGCACCTCCGACAGGGTCAGCCGGTCGGGCACGATCAGCACCTTGCGCACCAGGCTGTCGTCGGCCAGCGAAATCGGCTGGTTGTTCAGCACGCGCTGGAACAAATCCTTGGCATCCACATAGCCCACCACGTGGTCGATGTCGCCTTCGCACACCGGGTAGGTCGAAAACGGCTCGGCAGCGATGCGCAGGCGGATGACGGAGTCGGGCTCGTCGCGCAGAAAAAATGCAATGCGGTCGCGCGGCGACATGGCGCTGGACACCGTGCGCGTGTCCAACTCAAACACGTTGGTGATGACCTGCTGCTCGCGCGCCGCCAGCACCCCGGCACGCGCGCCTGCCTCCATCATGGCCAGGATATCGTCTGAGGTGATGCGGTCATCGCGCAGCGATGACAACCCCAACAGGCGGAACAGCGCGTCGGCCCCCCGGCTGTAGAACCACACCAGCGGCCGCAACAGCGTCATGCACCAGGCCATGGGCTGTGCCAGCCGCACCACCAGCCGCTCGGGCTCTGCCATGCCCAGGCGTTTGGGGAACAGATCGGCAAACAGGATGAACAGCGAGGTGATGATGAGGAAAGACGCCAGGAACCCCGCCCGCTCGGCCGTGGGCCCCGACATCCACAGCGCAAACAGCTCGCTGAAATGCGGGCTCAGCGCACCTTCGCCCACGATACCGCCCAGGATGGCCACGGCGTTCTGCCCTACCTGCACCACCGTGAAGTAGTCGCCCGGCTGCTCCTGCATGCGCAGCACCCGGTCCGCACGTGCGTCGCCTTCATCGGCCATTTGGCGCAGGCGCAGGCGGCGGGCGGCCGCGAGCGAAATCTCGGCCATGGAGAAAAAGGCGCTGGCTGCAATCAGCAGCCCGATCACGAAGAGGCTTTGGGACAGGGTCATGGGACGAAGGCGGAACCGGAGTACAGCGGTACACCGGGCCACCAAGTGTATCTGGGCACCTTGCACACGGGCCCGCTGACGCGCCTTGTGACGCATGCCCCTGCCGCCCCATGCCGCTGCATGGTGTGGCAGGGGGAAGGGTGGCGCGTGCGGGCGACCGCGTCGCGCTATCTACTGCACAAAGCCAATCCGGCTGCGCCCCGTGGCGGCCTTCGGCAGGTCGGTGATCTCCACCGTGGACCGGCGGTCCAGCCGCGCGTTGCCAAAACCCGTCATCAGCGCCCGCCGCATTTCGCGCGGGGGCATCTGTGCCAGGTGGTCCAGCACGTCGTCCGTCGGCTCCGGGTCCAGCAGGCGACCCCAGTCGTGCCCCGCGCGGATGCCCTGGTACAGGTTGCGCGCAATGGTGCGGGCCTGCTCCAGCGTGGGCGCCTCCACCTCGAACACGTTCATGCGGTTCAGGATGGGATCGGGAATGCCGCGTGTGTCGTTGGCGGTGGTAATCCAGATGACCTGGCTCGCGTCGATGGCCACCTCGGCAAACTCATCGGTAAAGCTCTGGGCGGTGTCGTACTCCAGCAAGCTGTACAGCGCACCCAGCGGGTCGTACTGCGCATCGCTGCTGGCCTTGTCGATCTCGTCCACCACGATGACGGGATTGGCATATTCGCCCTCCACCAGCGCCTCGAACACCTTGCCAGGGCGCGCGCCCTTCCACTGCGCCGACGAGCCCGACAGCAGCCAGCCTGCGGTCATGGAACTCATGGGCAGCAGGTTCATGCCCGTACCCAGCAGCTCGGCCAGGTGGCGCGCGAAGTGGGTCTTGCCGATTCCGGGCGGGCCCAGCAGCAGCATGGGTGTGACCTCCAGGCCATCGCTGCTGTCCTGCGCCAGCGCCACGTGGCGCTTCACGTCGTCCAGCACCTCGGTGAAGTTGGGCAACTGCTCGTACAGGCTGGCCATGTCGGGGATGCCCGAGGGCTTGACCTGAAAACGCTCCGGGCCGCGCTCCAGCATGCGCTCGTACACGGTGCGCAGGGTTTCGTATTCCCTCTGGTTGCCGGACTCCTGCAGGCGAGCGAGCTTGCGCTCTACATCGCCCGGGTGGAACACATTGCGCATCTGGGCCACCGGCAAGCGCAGGGCAGGTGGCTGGGGAACAAGGCTATGGCTGGTCATTGCATGCTCCTGTGAGGGTTACGTCACGCAATCATTCAAGCACACAACATGCCCGCTGCTCCATCGGAAAAGCCCCTGATTGGTGCCTCTGTTGCGGGCAAACAAAAAGGCCGCCCGAAGGCGGCCTGATGGCGGGTGAGGCAAGGGTCGCTTCGATCAGCCCTCGGTGCCCAGCACTTGCTTGAGTTCGCCCGACTCATACATCTCCATCATGATGTCCGAGCCGCCGATGAACTCGCCCTTCACATACAGCTGCGGGATCGTGGGCCAGTTGCTGTATTCCTTGATGCCCTGGCGAATTTCGTCGTCTTCGAGCACGTTGACGGTGACCACGCTCTTCGGGTCCACGCCACAGGCCTTGAGGATCTGGATGGCGCGGCCGGAGAAGCCACACATGGGGAAGCTGGCGCTGCCCTTCATGAACAGCAGGATGTCGCTGGATTTGACGAGGCCGTCGATGCGTTGTTGGGTGTCGCTCATGGGAATACTCCTTGAAAGAGGCTGCGGGCGAATGGATGCTGAGGGCCCGCGATGGAGGGATTATTTCACTGTCGGCCATTGCCCGCCTGTGCAGCGTGCGATGTCGGCAAGGTCATTGCGGCTTTGTACCCGCACAAAGCCCTGGGCGGCAAGCAGCGCCTGCACGGCGTCTGCCTGGTCGTAGCCATGCTCCAGCAGCAGCCAGCCGCCCGGCCGCAGGTGGGTGGGCGCCTGGGCGACGATGGCGCGGATGTCTTCGAGGCCGTCCGCGCCGCTGGCCAGGGCTTGCAGGGGTTCGTGCGTCAGCGCGGCCAGGTGTGGGTCGGCGCTGGCGATGTAGGGGGGGTTGGAGACGATGGCGTCGAATGGCCCCTCCACTCCCACCAGCCAGTTGGCCTGCCGAAACTGCACGGGCAGGCCCAGCCGCTCAGCGTTGGCCTGCGCCACGGCCAGTGCATCGGCGCTGGCATCTACCGCCAGCATCTGGGCGTCGGCACGCTGGCTTTGCAGTGCCAACGCAATGGCGCCGCTGCCGGTGCCCAGGTCTACCACGCGTGGTGATGTCAGCGGGGCGATCACCTCCAGCGCCCAGTCCACCAGCGTTTCGGTGTCAGGGCGCGGGTCCAGCACGCGCGCGTCCACCTGCAGCGGTAGGCCGTAGAACTCCTTGCGGCCGGTGAGGTAGGCCACGGGCTCGCCCGCCACGCGGCGCTGGCACAGGGCAATGAACTGGGTGTGTGTGGTCTCGTCCAGTGCGTCGGTATCGTGCGCCAGCAGCCAGGCACGGCCAGCATCAGGGCGGCCCAAGGCATGCAGCAGCAGCAGTTGCGCGTCGATGCGTTGCAGGCCCAGGGTGTGGGCTTGCGCCAAGGCCTGGGCAAGGGTGGGAGAGGCGGTGTTGTTCACTATTGTTTTGATAGCTGCAAAGGCATATGAATCGTGCGCTATCAGCCAGTTTGACCCAAATTTTTCTGTGCTTAACCGTTGGAACCCATTTCCAGCTCTTCAAGCTGCTCGGCCTCGCGCGCATGGGCCAGGGCCTGCAGCACGTCGCCCAGGTCGCCTTCCATCACGTACAGCAGCTTGTACAGCGTGAGGTTGATGCGGTGGTCCGTGAGCCGCCCCTGCGGGAAGTTGTAGGTGCGGATGCGGTCGCTGCGGTCGCCGCTGCCGATCAGGCCCTTGCGCAGCGCGGCCTCCTTGGCGGCGCGTTCGCTGCGTTCTTTCTCTTGAATGCGGGCCTGCAGCACCTGCAGCGCCTTGGCCTTGTTGCTGTGCTGGCTGCGGCCGTCTTGGCATTCGGCCACGATGCCGGTGGGCAAGTGCACCACGCGCACGGCCGAGTCGGTCTTGTTGATGTGTTGGCCACCGGCGCCGCTGGCGCGAAAGGTGTCGATGCGCAGGTCGGCCGGGTTGAGCTTGATGGCCTCGTGCTCGTCGGGCTCGGGCATCACGGCCACGGTGCAGGCGCTGGTGTGGATGCGGCCCTGGGTTTCGGTGGCGGGCACGCGCTGCACGCGGTGGCCGCCGGATTCGAATTTGAGAGCCCCGTAAACATGGTCACCCTCTATGCGCAGCACGATTTCCTTGTAGCCGCCGAGCTCGGCCGCGTTCTCGCTAACCACCTCCACCTTCCAGCCTACGTTGGCGGCGTAGCGGGTGTACATGCGCGTGAGGTCGCCTGCGAACAGCGCCGATTCGTCACCACCCGTGCCCGCGCGGATTTCCACAAACGCGTTGCGCGCGTCGTCGGGGTCCTTCGGTAAAAGAAGGCGCTGCAGTTCGTCTTCCAGTTGCAGCAGCTCGGCCTCGGCACTGGTGATTTCTTCTTGTGCCATCTCGGCCATGTCGGGGTCGGCCAGCATCTCGCGCGCACTCGCCAGGTCGGCCTCGCGCTGCTGGTAGCGGGCGTAGCGGCCTGCGACCTGTGTGACCTCGGCGTGCTCGACGGAGATGCGCCGGTACTGCGCCATGTCGCTCATGATGTCTTCGCGCGAGAGCAGGAAGTCGAGTTCGCCCAGGCGCTGTGCGTAGCGCTCCAGCTGGCTTCGGAGAAAGGGTTTCATGGAATTCTGGAAAAATGATTTGCTACAGATTTGGTAGCATGTGGCGCATGTAAATCATGCGCCTGGGGCCGATTTGGCTCAAATCGGAACGGCTGTGGAGCGGGCGAGCGCCGCTACAGGCCTTTGTTGTTGGGCGTCTTGCTTTGCGAGCGCAGGAACAGGCGCGAGACGGTCTGGGCGGTCTGGGCGCGCATCTCGGCGTCGCCCGCGCGCAGCTCGGCCAGGGTGCCGTGCAGCATTTTCTGTGTGAGGCCGCGCGAGAGCGCTTCGAGCACGGCGTCCACGTCCTCGCCCTTGGCCAGCAGCTTCTTGGCACGGGCGATTTCCAGCGCGCGCCACTCGTCCGTCTGGGCGTTGAGCTGCTGGATCAGCGGCACCACGCCCCCCTCGGCTGCGGCGGGGCTGCGCAGCTCCATCCAGTGCATGAAGCTCTGCACGCCCGCGTCGATGATGGCCTCGGCCTGCGCCACGGCGGCCTGGCGGTTGGCTTGTGCCGTCTGCACCACGGTGGCCAGGTCGTCCACGGTGTACAGGTAGACGTCGCCCAGGGCCTTGACCTCGGGTTCGATGTCGCGGGGCACGGCCAGATCGACCATGAACATCGGACGGTGGCGGCGCTTCTTGAGGGCGCGCTCCACGGCGCCCAGGCCGATGATGGGTAGGCTGCTGGCGGTGCAGCTGATGACGGCGTCGAATTCGTGCAGGCGCTCGGGCAGGTCGGCCAGGCGCATCACCTCGCCGCCAAAGCGGGTGGCCAGCTTTTCGCCGCGTTCCAGCGTGCGGTTGGCAATGGCGATCTGCTTAGGGTTCTTGGCGGCGAAGTGCGTGGCGCACAGCTCGATCATCTCGCCCGCGCCGACGAACAGCACGCGGATCTTGGAGAGGTCTTCAAACAGCTGGCTGGCCAGGCGCACGGCGGCGGCGGCCATGCTGATGCTGTGTGCGCCGATCTCGGTGCTGGTGCGCACCTCCTTGGCCACGGCAAAGCTGCGCTGGAAAAGCTGGTTGAGCGTGGTGCCTAAAGCGCCGGCCGTCTCGGCGGCGCGTACCGCGTCTTTCATCTGGCCCAGGATCTGGGCCTCGCCCAGCACCATGGAATCGAGCCCACTGGCCACGCGGAAGGCGTGGCGTGCGACGAGACTGTCTTCCAGCGTGTAGGAGTGCGAGCGCAGCAGCGCGGGGCTCACGCCGCCGCTGTGGGCCAGCCAGCCCAGCGTGTGGTCCACTGCGGGCTGGTCGCCGGCACAGTAAATTTCGGTGCGATTGCAGGTGGAGATGATGGCGGTTTCCACCCCAGGGTGGCGGCTGGCAGCGCCGCCAGAGTGGCCCAGCGACTGGCGCAAACCGTGCAGCGTGGGGGCGATCTGATCGAGCGCAAACGCAAACCGGCCGCGCAGATCGAGCGGCGCGGTGGTGTGGTTGATGCCGAGGGCCCAGACTGCCATAAGCTGCAATTATAAAATTGTTGGCCCGAACAGGCGGCCTTGCTTGTTCAAGCCTTGATTTGGGTCAATTCCATGGGTCCGCTGGACATCGCCAACCACCTCTTCAACTTTGTTGCACCCGCTGCCGCCGTGGCGCTCGTGCTGGTGCTTTCGGGCCGTCTGGTGGGCTCCCGCAGTGCCTCTGCGATGTCTGTGTGGCTGCGTTGGGCGATTCTGTTTGCCGTGGGGGTGGCGGTGCTCGCGGCAGGGCTGGTGCTGTGGGGACGTGACGGCAAGATGCTCACCTATGCCGCGCTGGTGGTGGCCTGCGCCACCTGCCAGTGGGTGCTGGTGCGGGGCTGGAAGGCTTGAAGCTTTCAGCAAGCCGTCACGTGTTTTGAGGGTTTGCGAGAGGTGATCTTGAGGGCTGTTGCGCCCTGGGGTCTGATAGCCTCTTTGCATCTTCCCATGCGGCCGCCATGGCCCGCGCCGACGGAAGCGGTAAGCATCCCTCGCACCCACAACCAAAGCTGGAGACAACCCCATGAAGCTGCTGCGTACCTGCATCACCCTGGCCGCAGGCCTGGCCTTTGCTGCCGCCGTGCATGCGCAGGCGTTTCCGTCCAAGCCCATCCGTATCGTGGTGGGCTTCCCCGCCGGCGGGCCGCTGGACCAGCATGCGCGCCTGCTGTCCGACAAACTGCAGACCGTGCTAGGTCAGCCGGTGGTGATGGACTACAAGGCCGGTGCCGGTGGCACCGTGGGTGCGCAGGAGGTCATGCGAGCGCCCCCGGACGGCCACACCATCATGCTGGCCAACACGGGGGTGATGGTCATCAACCCCGCGCTGTACAGCCGCCTGCCCTATGCCACCCTCAAGGACTTTGTGCCCGTGGCGCGCACGGCCATGCAGCCGCTGGCCTTGCTGGTCAACACCAGCGTGCCCGCCAAGAATCTGCAGGAGTTCATGGCCTATGCCAAGTCGCGGCCTGGTCAGGTCAACTTTGGCTCTGCGGGCAATGGCGGCATCAGCCACCTGGTGCCCGAGATGTTCAAGACCGCCACGGGCCTGTTCATGGTGCACATCCCCTACCGGGGCAGCGCGCCGGCATTCACCGACCTCATGGGCGGGCAGGTGCAGTTCATGGCCGAGAGCATTCCGCAGGCCGCGTCGTACCACAAGCAGGGCAAGGTACGTGCCCTGGCCGTGACCAGCAAGGAGCGCAACCCCGCACTGCCCGAAGTGCCCACGGTGATCGAGAGCGGCATCAAGGGCTTTGAGGTGGTGGGCTTCTATGGCTTTCTGGCCCCTGCAGGCACGCCCAAGGACGTGGTCAACAAGCTCAGTGACGCCTTTGGCCAGGTGTTGCAGATGCCCGATGTGCGCAATCGCATGGTGAGCCAGGGGGCGGATCCGGCGTTTCTGGGCGCGGACGACTTTGCCAAGTTCCTGGCCTCGGAGATGCCCCGCTGGGCCGACGCCGTCAAGAAGTCTGGCGCAAAACTCGATTGACCCCCTGAGGCGCTGTGCGCCTTCCCCCTGCAGGGGACTCCACCGGTGGCCCGGCAAACCCGGTCCCCGGTGGCGCTGGCTTGGGGCGGGGTTGGTTGGAAGGTGCGCCCTATGGCGTGGCGGGCGAGAAGAAGTCCACGCGGTCGGTGATGATGCCGTCCGTGCCCAGCGCGATGAGGCGCTGCGCCGCCCAGTCGTCGTTCACCGTGTAGCTCAGCGTGCGCATACCCATGCCTTGGACTTGCGCCACCAGGGCCGGGTCCCACAGCGCGTGGTTGCACACGATGGCCACACAGCCGAGCGTCTGAGCCTTGTCAAAGCATCCGTCCCACAGCGCGTCGATGAGCAGCGCGCGGGGCAGGTGGGGCGCGGTGGCCATGGCGCCCGCCAGCGCCTCGGGCTTGAACGACGAGAACAAGGGCGGCAGGGCCTGCCCTTGCCACAGCCGTGCGGCGTATTCGCCCACCACGCGGCCGGTAACTTCTTCCTGGCCTGGTGTGGGCTTGATCTCGATGTTCAGGAAAAACCCGTTGGCAATGCAGTAGCGCGCCAGGTTCTCCAGTGTGGGAAGGGGCTCGCCAGCGTAGCTGCGGGAATGCCAGCCTCCTGCATCCAGTTGGGCGAGCTGGGCCCAGGGCCGGTCGCCGCCGGTGCCGTGGCCGTTGGTCGTGCGCTCCAGCGTGGCGTCGTGCATCAGAAAAGGCACGCCGTCGCTGCTGAGCTTGGCGTCGCACTCGAACATGCGGTAGCCGTATTGGGCACCCAGCCGGAAGGCGGCCAAGGTGTTCTCAGGGGCCAGCTTGCCCGCGCCGCGGTGGGCGATCCAGCGGGGGTAGGGCCAGGGGGCGAGGGTAGACGAGGGTGCGCTCATGCGGGTTCACCAAATTTCAGCAGGTTGCCATGGGGGTCGATGACATACATCTCCTTCATGCCCCAGGGCTGGACAGTGGGAGGTGCCAGTTGCAGGCCGCGTGCCGTGAAATCCGCATGCAGCAACCCGGTGTCTGCACGCACGTAGCACGAAGTGTTTTCTGCAATGTGGCGCTCGGTGCAGGGCCAGAAGTGCAGCTCGCAGCCATCGCGCTGCAGGATCAGGTAGTTATCCATCTCCAGCAGTGCGGTGAACCCCAGTCGCTCGACGTAGAACTGCCGGGTCTCCGCCAGGTGTAGCGAGGCCAGCACCGGCACGGTGGCCAGAACCCCGCGCCCGGCGCGGGCGGCTTCAGGCGGCCGCACGGGCTCAGTCGGGGATGCGTTTACCGGTGGTGGCATCGAAAGCGTGCAGGCGGTCGGGACGGGGCACGACGTGGATCACCGCATCCGGCTGCGGCGCGTGGGTGCCTTCCTCTACCCGCACGATGATCTGTTCGCCGTTGATGCGGCCGTAGATCAGGCGCTCGGCACCCAGCAACTCCACAGTTTCGACGGTAACGGCCCAACCCTCGCTGCGCACATCCAGATGCTCCGGGCGGATGCCCAGAATGGTGCCCGGTTTGGCGCCTGGTGCGTTTTTGAGCAGGTTCATCGGCGGCGAGCCGATGAAACTGGCCACGAAGGTGGAGGCGGGCGTGTGGTAGACCTCTTCGGGCGTGCCGAACTGCTCCATGTTGCCCGCGTTCATCACGATCATGCGCTGGGCCAGCGTCATGGCCTCGACCTGGTCGTGTGTCACGAACAGGCTGGTGATGCCCAGTTCGCGGTGCAGCTTCTGGATTTCGAGGCGGGTCTGGGCGCGCAGCTTGGCGTCCAGGTTGGACAGCGGCTCGTCAAACAGGAACACCTGGGGCTGGCGCACGATGGCGCGGCCCATGGCCACGCGCTGGCGCTGGCCGCCCGACAGCTCGCGCGGCTTGCGCTCCAGCAGGTGGCCCAGTTCGAGGATCTTGGCGGCCTTGTCGACGCGCGCCTTGATCTCTTCCTTGGGTACCTTGGCGATCTTCAGGCCGTAGGCCATGTTCTCGAAGTTCGTCATGTGCGGGTACAGCGCGTAGTTCTGGAACACCATCGCGATGTCGCGCTGGGCGGGTTCCAGGTCGTTGACCACGCGGTCGCCAATGCGCAGTTCGCCGCCGGAGATTTCCTCCAGGCCCGCCACCATGCGCAGCAGGGTGGACTTGCCGCAGCCCGAGGGGCCGACGATGACGACGAACTCGCCGTCCTTGACCTCAGCGTTCACGCCGTGGATGACCTGGTTGGCCTTGGGGCCCACGCCGTAGCGCTTGACGATGTTGCGAAGAGAGAGGGATGCCATATGTGCAATGAATTTGATAGCTACAGGAGCTTATTGAACAAGCGCTTGCAGGAGTTTTGTCTTATTTTTCGGTGTCCACCAGGCCCTTGACGAACCAGCGTTGCATGACCACCACCACAAAGGCGGGCGGCAGCATGGCCAGGAGGGCCGTGGCCATCACGATGTTCCATTCGTTGCCTGCGTCGCCACCGGCCAGCATGCGCTTGATGCCGATGACCACCGGGTACATGTCTTCGGACGTGGTCACCAAGAGCGGCCACAGATACTGGTTCCAGCCGTAGATGAACTGGATCACGAACAGTGCGGCAACCGAAGTGCGCGACAGCGGCACCAGGATGTCCTTGAAAAAGCGCATCGGACCGGCGCCGTCCACGCGTGCGGCCTCCACCAGCTCATCGGGCACCGTCAGGAAGAACTGGCGGAACAGGAAGGTGGCGGTGGCCGAGGCGATCAGTGGCACCGTGAGGCCCGCGTAGGTGTTGAGCATGCCCAGGTTGGATACGACCTGGTAGGTAGGCCCGATGCGCACTTCCACGGGCAGCATCAGCGTGATGAAGATCAGCCAGAAGCAGATGCCCTTGAAGGGGAAGCGGAAGTACACGATGGCAAACGCCGACAGCAGCGAGATGGCGATCTTGCCCACCGTGATGACCATGGCGGTGACAAAACTCACCCACATCATGCGGGCCACAGGCGCGGTGGAGCCCGCACCCGCGCCGCCGCCAAACAGCGCGTCGTGGTAGGTCTGCCAGAAGTTGCTGCCGGGCACCATGGGCATGGGCACCTGAACGATGTCCTGTGCGGTATGGGTGGAGGCCACAAAGGCCAGGTACAGCGGAAAGCCGACGATGATCACGCCCAGCACCATGATGAGGTGCGAGAACGCGGTGAGATAGGGGCTGCGTTCGACCATTTTTAGTATTGAACCTTTTTCTCAACGTAGCGGAACTGAATGACGGTGAGCACCACCACGATGGCCATCAGCACCACCGATTGCGCGGCCGAGCCGCCCATGTCCATGGCCTTGAAACCATCGTGGTAGACCTTGTAGACCAGGATGGAGGTATCGCGCCCGGGACCGCCCTGGGTGGTCGAGTCCACGATGGCGAAGGTGTCGAAGAACGCGTACACGACGTTGATCACCAGCAGGAAGAACGTGGTGGGCGACAGCAGCGGGAACTGAATGCTCCAGAACCGGCGCCAGGGGCCCGCACCGTCGATGGCGGCGGCTTCGATCAGCGACTTGGGGATGGACTGCAAACCTGCGAGGAAAAACAGGAAGTTGTAGGAGATCTGCTTCCACACCGCTGCAATCACGATCAGCGTCATCGCGTGGTCGGAGTTGAGCATGTGGTTCCAGTCAAAGCCCGACTGGCGCAGCATGTAGGCCACCACACCCAGCGAGGGCGAGAACATGAACATCCACAGCACCCCTGCCACCGCGGGGGCGACGGCGTAGGGCAGCAGCAGGGCGGTCTTGTAGACGATGGCGCCCTTGATGATGCGGTCGGCGAAGATCGCGAGGATCAGTGACAGGCCGATGCCCACCACCGCCACCAGGATCGAGAAGAAGGCCGTGGTCTTGAACGAGGCGAGATAGCCCGGGTCTTCAAACAATGCCTTGAAGTTGTCCAGCCCCACCCATTCGGTGGACATGCCAAAGCTGTCCTGCATCTGGAACGACTGCACCAGGGCCTGGCCTGCGGGCCAGAAGAAGAACACGCTGATGATGACCAGCTGGGGAGCCAGAAGCACCCAGGGTAGCCACGCAGAGCGGAAAAGTACGCGTTTTTCCATGACGAAACTCTCAAAAAGAAAACCCCGCCGCCCCGTGAACCAAGTTGGTTGACGGGGCGGCGGGCTTTCGATGCCGCCCAGCCGGGTGGCCAGGTGGCATCGACAGATGGTGGACCGTGCTTACTTGTTGGCGCGTGCGAAGCGGGCCAGCTGCTCGTTGCCACGTGTCACGGCGGTGTCCAGGGCTTCCTTGGGCGACTTCTTGCCCGACCAGATCTGTTCGGTTTCCTCGTCGATGATCGAGCGGATCTGCACGAAGTTGCCCAGGCGGATGCCACGCGACTTGTCAGTGGCCTTGCGGATCATCTGCGTCACAGCCACGTCGGTGCCGGGGTTCTTGTCATAGAAGCCAGACGCCTCGGTGAGCTTGTAGGCGCCCATGGTCACAGGCAGATAGCCCGTGCGCTGGTGGCTGGCAGCCTGCACCTTGGTGTCGTTCAGGAAGTTCAGGAAGCTGGCCACGCCCTTGTATTCCTCGGGCTTCTTGCCGGCCATCACCCACAGGCTGGCGCCGCCGATGGCGGTGTTCTGTGGGGCACCCTTCACATCAGGGTAGTAAGGCAGGGTGGAGATGCCGTAGGCGAACTTGGCTTCCTTGGCCACGCGGGCGTACAGGCCCGACGAGCCGGTGATCATGGCGCATTCACCAGAGGGGAAGGACGCATCGGCCGTGTTGTTGCGGCCCTTGTAGACAAAGCTGCCTTCCTTGGAGGCCTTGGCCAGGTTCTCGAAGTGGCGAACGTGCAGCGGGGTGTTGATCTGCAGTTGCGCGTCGTTGCCATCAAAGCCGTTGTTCTTGGAAGCGAACAGGGTGTTGTGCCACAGCGAGAAGCTTTCCAGCTGCGTCCAGCTCACCCAGCTGGTGGTGAACGGGCAGCTGTGGCCGCTGGCCTTGAGCTTGGAGGCGGCGGCAAACACTTCGGGCCAGGTCTTGGGCGGCTTGTCGGCGTCCAGACCAGCCTTCTTGAAGGCGTCCTTGTTGTAGTAGAAGATCGTGGTCGAGCTGTTAAGCGGGTAGCTCAGCATCTGGCCGTTGGGGGCGGTGTAGTAGCCGGCCACTGCGGACACATACTCCGTGGGTTCAAACTTGAAGCCCGCGTCGTTCAGCACCTTGGCTGCAGGCACGATGGCGCCCTTGCTGGCCATCATGGTGGCGGTGCCCACTTCGAACACCTGCAGGATGTGGGGGGCATTGCCAGCGCGGAAGGCGGCAATGGCGCCGGTCATCGATTCGTCATACTGGCCCTTGTACGTGGGCACGACCTTGTACTGGGATTGGCTGGCGTTGTATTGCTTGGCCAGGTCATTGACCCAGTCGCCCAGCGCTGCACTCATCGAGTGCCACCATTGGATCTCAATGGGTGCCTGTGCTTGCGCAGGTGCGCAGACCGACATGGCAACAGCAGCGCAGACCGCCAGAAGCTTCGTTTTCATGAATATTTCCTCCGAGGATGACGAAAAGCACAAGGGCCGGATGCTATGCAGCCTCTGTGACATTGATATGTCGTTGTCGCATGAGCCCGCGCCCTGCAACAACCGGGGAAACCCCTTGGGGTACCCGTGAGGGGTGCGATTGTGACCTTTTTGTGACAAGGTGTGGCGCATTTGCCGAGGCTTGCAAGGTTTTGTGCAATGCACCATGCTGGTGGCATGTTCACATGCGTGGGCACCCTCGGTTCGTTCGCGCCGTCGCGCGCCGGACGTTTCCTTCTCCTATCCCTTCTCCTTCATCGCCATGGCCACCAATTCGCTCGACAAGAACAAGATCAAGTTTCTGCTGCTCGAAGGCATTCACTCCTCCGCGGTGGATGTGATCCGGGCGGCGGGCTATACGCAGATCGAGACGGTGTCCGGCGCACTGCCCGACGAGGAACTGAAGCGCAAGATCGCCGATGTGCACTTTGTGGGCATCCGCTCGCGCACGCAGCTGACCGAAGAGGTGTTTGCCCAGGCCCATAAGCTGGTGGCCGTGGGCTGCTTTTGTATTGGCACCAACCAGGTGGACCTGAACGCGGCGCGCGAGCGCGGCATTGCGGTGTTCAACGCGCCGTACTCCAACACCCGCTCGGTGGCCGAGCTGGTGCTGGCCGAAGCCATCTTGCTGCTGCGTGGCGTGCCCGAGAAAAACGCGGTGGCCCACCGGGGCGGCTGGCTCAAGAGCGCCGATAACGCGTATGAGATCCGTGGCAAGACCCTGGGCATCGTGGGCTACGGCTCCATCGGCACCCAGCTGTCGGTGCTGGCCGAGGCCATGGGCATGCACGTGGCCTTCTTTGATGTGGTCAACAAGCTGCCCCTGGGCAATGCCCGCCAGGTGCAGCACCTGCACGATCTGCTGGGCCAGAGCGACATTGTGAGCCTGCACGTGCCCGAGCTGCCGTCCACCGAGGGCATGATCGGTGCCGCCGAAATTGCGGCCATGAAGCCGGGCGGCATCCTCATCAACGCCGCGCGGGGCACGGTGGTGGATATTGAAGCGCTGGCTGCAGCGCTCCAGGCCAAGAAGCTGCTGGGCGCCGCCATCGACGTGTTCCCGGTCGAGCCGCGCACCAACAAGGATGAGTTTGTGTCGCCCCTGCGCGGGCTGGACAACGTGATCCTGACTCCCCACATCGGCGGCTCCACCATGGAGGCGCAGGCCAACATTGGCCTGGAGGTGGCCGAGAAGCTGGTGAAATACAGCGACAACGGCACCAGCACCTCGTCGGTCAACTTTCCCGAGGTGGCGCTGCCCGCCCACCCCGGCAAGCACCGTCTGCTGCACATCCACCGCAACGTGCCGGGCGTGCTGTCGGAGATCAACCGCATCTTCTCGGACAACCAGATCAACATCTCGGCCCAATACCTGCAGACCAACGAGAAGATCGGCTACGTGGTCATCGACATCGACGCCGCCTCGTCCGACCTGGCGCTGGACAAGCTGGCCCAGGTCAGCGGCACCCTGCGCAGCCGCGTGCTGTTCTGACACTGTTGCGGGGCCGGTTTCGGCTCTGTCAGACAGCCCCGGCCCGGCAAGCCGCAGGCCGGTGGCTTAAAATCGCGCCCCCACCCCAGGTAGACCCCCATGAATGTACCGATCGCGTTGGCGGCCTTGCAGACGCAGGCCGCCGAGCCTGCCCGACTGCGTGAAATTCCCTATAACTACACCTCGTTTTCCGACCGGGAGATCGTGATCCGGCTGCTGGGGTCCTCATCCTGGGAGGTGCTGGACCAGCTGCGCAAAGAGCGCCGCACGGGCCGTTCGGCCCGCATGCTGTATGAGGTGCTGGGCGATATCTGGGTCGTGCAGCGCAACCCCTACCTGCAGGACGACCTGCTGGACAACCCCTCGCGCCGTAAGCTGCTGGTGGATGCCTTGCAGCACCGCCTGGGCGAGATCGAAAAACGCCGCACCCCCGCAGACGATGCCGAGCGCGACCGTCTCGTCGGTGAGCTGGTCGTCGCCGCGCGACGCGCTGTGGCCGAATTCAACGCCACCTTCGAGCAGGCCGCGCAACTGCGCCGCCAGATCCAGAAAACCCTGGGCCGCCTCACGGCCAAGGACAACATCAAGTTCGATGGCCTCTCCCGCGTGAGCCATGTGACCGACGCGACCGACTGGCGCGTCGAATACCCGTTCGTCGTGCTCACCCCCGACACCGAGGTCGAGATGGCGGGCCTGGTGAAGGGCTGCATCGAACTGGGCCTGACCATCATCCCGCGCGGGGGCGGCACCGGCTACACCGGCGGCGCCATTCCGTTGACGTGGAAGAGCGTGGTCATCAACACCGAAAAGCTCGAAGCCATGACCGAGGTGGAGATGCGCCGCCTGCCGGGCCTGGACCGCGAGGTGGGCACGGTGTGGACCGAAGCGGGCGTGGTCACCCAGCGTGTGGCCGATGCGGCCGAGCGTGCGGGCTTTGTGTTTGCGGTGGACCCGACGAGCGCCGAGGCATCGTGCATTGGCGGCAATATCGCCATGAACGCGGGCGGCAAGAAGGCCGTGCTCTGGGGCACGGCGCTGGACAACCTGGCCAGCTGGCGCATGGTCACACCCGACGCCCAGTGGCTGGAGGTGACGCGCCTGGACCACAACATGGGCAAGATCCATGACGTGGAAGTGGCCACTTTCGAGCTGCAGTATTTCGAGGCCGATGGCAAGACGCCCGTGCGCACCGAGCGCCTGAGCATTCCGGGCAAGACTTTCCGCAAGGAAGGCCTGGGCAAGGACGTGACGGACAAGTTCCTCGCCGGACTGCCCGGCATCCAGAAGGAAGGCTGCGACGGCCTCATCACCAGCGCGCGCTGGGTGGTGCACCGCATGCCCGAGCACACGCGCACCGTGTGCCTGGAGTTCTTCGGCAACGCCAAGGACGCCGTGCCTAGCATCGTCGAGATCAAGGACTTCATGTTCGCCGAGCAAAAGCGCAGTGGCGTGCTGCTGGCGGGCCTGGAGCACCTGGACGACCGCTACCTGAAGGCTGTGGGCTATGCCACCAAGAGCAAAAAGGGCAACGGCGGCCTGCCCAAGATGGTGCTGATTGGCGACATCGCGGGTGACAACGCCGACGACGTGGCCCGCGTGACCAGCGAAGTGGTGCGCCTGGCCAACACCCGCAGCGGCGAAGGCTTTGTGGCCATCACGGCCGATGCGCGCAAGAAGTTCTGGGCCGACCGCAAGAAGACGGCGGCCATCAGCCGCCACACCAACGCCTTCAAGATCAACGAAGACGTGGTGATCCCGCTGCCGCGCATGGCCGAGTACACCGACGGCATCGAGCGCATCAACATCGAGCTCTCCCTGCGCAACAAGCTCAAGCTGTGCGACGCGCTGACCGAGTTCTTCGAGCGTGGCAACCTGCCCCTGGGCAAGCACGACGCCGACGACGAGGTGCCTTCGCCCGAGCTGCTGCAAGACCGCGTGGCCCAGGCCATCGCCCTGGTGGAAGAGGTGCGCGCTCTGTGGCAGGGCTGGCTGCACGATGTGGAAACGCTGTTCCCCCAACTGCAGGACCACACGCTGCGCGCCAGCTGGAAGACCCAGCTGCGGGCGCCCCTGCAAGGCATCTTCACTGGCGCGGCGTTCAAGCCCATCCTGGACGAGGCCGTGGCCATCCACAAGCGCGTGCTCAAGGGTCGCGTGTGGGTGGCGCTGCACATGCACGCAGGCGACGGCAATGTGCACACCAACATCCCGGTCAACAGCGACGACTACGAGATGCTGCAAACGGCCCACGAGGCCGTGGCGCGCATCATGGTGCTGGCGCGCAGCTTGAACGGCGTGATCTCGGGCGAACACGGCATTGGCATCACCAAGCTGGAGTTTTTGACCGATGAAGAGCTGCGCCCCTTTGCCGAGTACAAGCGCAAGGTGGACCCGGAAGGCCGCTTCAACAAAGGCAAGTTGCTCCGAAATCAGGAGCATTCAGGGCATATTCAACCAGCGCTTGGTGCCGATTTGGCTTCAAAACCGGCGCTGCATGCCGATTTGACCAACGCCTACACACCCAGCTTCGGCCTGATGGGGCATGAGTCGCTGATCATGCAGCAGAGCGACATCGGCGCCATTGCCGATTCGGTCAAGGACTGCCTGCGCTGCGGCAAGTGCAAGCCCGTGTGCTCCACGCACGTGCCACGCGCCAACCTGCTGTACAGCCCACGCAACAAGATCCTGGCCACCTCGCTGCTGGTCGAGGCGTTCCTGTACGAAGAGCAGACCCGCCGGGGCGTGAGCATCAAGCACTGGCAGGAGTTTGAGGACGTGGCCGACCACTGCACGGTGTGCCACAAGTGCGAGAGCCCTTGCCCGGTGAAGATCGACTTCGGCGACGTCACCATGAACATGCGCAACCTGCTGCGCAAGATGGGCAAGAAGACGTTCCGGCCTGGCAACGCGCTGGCGATGACCATGCTCAACGCCACCAACCCGGACACCATCAAGCTGATGCGCTCGGCCATGGTGGACGTGGGTTTCAAGGCCCAGCGCATGGCCGTGGACCTGCTGCGCAAGGTGGGCCGCAAGCAAACGGCCAAGCCGCCCGCGACGGTGGGCACGGCTCCGATCAAGGAGCAGGTGATCCATTTCATCAACAAGAAGCTGCCGGGCGGCCTGCCCAAGAAGACGGCGCGCGCGCTCCTCGACATCGAGGACAAGGACTACGTGCCGATCATCCGCAACCCTCAGGCCACCACGGCCGAGACGGAGGCGGTGTTCTACTTCCCTGGCTGCGGGTCAGAGCGCTTGTTCTCGCAGGTCGGTTTGGCGACCCAGGCCATGCTGTGGCACGCGGGCGTGCAGACGGTGCTGCCGCCTGGCTACCTGTGCTGCGGCTACCCCCAGCGCGGTTCGGGCCAGTTCGACAAGGCCGAAAAGATGATCACGGACAACCGCGTGCTCTTTCACCGCGTGGCCAACACGCTCAACTACCTCGACATCAAGACCGTGGTGGTGAGTTGCGGCACCTGCTACGACCAGCTGCAGGGCTACGAGTTTGACAAGATCTTCCCGGGCAGCCGCATCATCGACATCCACGAGTACCTGCTGGAAAAGGGCATTCAGCTGCAAGGCAAGGGCGCCTACCTGTACCACGAGCCCTGTCACAACCCCATGAAGCTGCAGGACTCGATGAAGACCGTGAAGGCGCTGGTGGGCGAGCAGGTCTTGAAGAGCGAGCGTTGCTGCGGCGAGTCGGGCACGCTGGGTGTGACCCGGCCCGACGTGTCCACGCAGGTGCGCTTCCGCAAGGAAGAAGAGATCAAGAAGGGCGAAGCCCAGCTGCGTGCCAGCGGTGCTGTCGGCGCGCAGGACAACGTGAAGATCCTCACCAGCTGCCCCAGCTGCCTGCAGGGCCTGAACCGCTACGAAGGCGACCTGAACAACGGCTTGCTCGAAGCCGACTACATCGTGGTCGAGATGGCGCGCGAGATCCTGGGCGAGAACTGGATGCCCGAGTACGTACACCGTGCCAACAACGGCGGCATTGAGCGGGTGCTGGTCTGATGACCTGCCCCTTGTGCGCTGAAGACGGCGGCGCATTGGTCTGGCGTGGCGAGCGCCTGCGTGTCATCCGTGCGCAGGAGGCGGGGTTCCCCGCCTTTTACCGCGTGGTCTGGAACGCGCATGTGGCCGAGTTCTCGGACCTGGCCGCCGCTGACCGTGCGCATTGCATGGAAGCCGTGACCCTGGTGGAGCAGGCCCTGCGCCAGCACCTGTCGCCCACCAAGGTCAACATCGCAGCGCTGGGCAACATGGTGCCGCACCTGCACTGGCATGTGATTGCGCGGTTTGACTGGGACAGTCACTTTCCATCGCCCGTATGGGCCGCGGCACAGCGGCCGAGCCCCGCAGCGCAAGAGGCCGCCGTGCGGGCCTTGTTGCCCGCGCTGGAAGCGCAGCTGCAGTCCCAGCTGGCGCTGTGGGCCGCCCGGTAACCTTGCTGGCAGCGTGTGCCTGGGCGGGTGGGACAATGGCAGCCGTCGTTCCTGACAACAGTTTTCTCAAGGTGATTCCATGGCAGGTTTGAAAGCGGGCGCTCCCACGCCGCAGGCCCTGACGGTGCATGAACAGTCGCGCGTGCTGGAGGTTGGTTTTTCGGATGGCGCCACGTTCCGCATCCCGTTCGAGCTGATGCGCGTGTACTCGCCCTCGGCCGAGGTGCAAGGCCACGGCCCGGGGCAGGAGGTGCTGCAGACGGGCAAGCGCAATGTGGCGCTTGTCAACCTGGAGCCTGTGGGCAACTACGCGGTCAAGCCCACGTTCTCCGACGGCCACGACAGCGGCATCTTCACCTGGGACTATCTCTACGAGCTGGGCCAGAAGCAGGACGCACTGTGGGCCCAGTACACCGAGCGGCTGGCTGCGGCGGGGGCCGATCGCGACGCGCCCATGGCGCCCAAGGGTGGTGCAGGGGGCCACGCCTGCGGCAGTCACTGACGCCCTTGGCAGGCCTGTTCAGGGGCCCGCCGCCAAAAGCCGCACAAGTCCCTGTGTGTCAAGGTGCTATTGAAAATATAGCTATCAGCGTAATATTTGCTTGCGCTAGCGGCTGTTTTTGTTTCAATAGTGTTCTCCAAATTGCGACAGATGCCCCAATTCAGTGCGGGGTTGTCGCTGTACCTCTGGCGTTCACGCGCCTAGCATGATTCTTATGAGCACCACGCATTTCGGTTTTCAGTCGGTGGACGAGCAGGAAAAGGCACGCCGCGTGCGCGGTGTGTTTGATTCCGTGGCCTCCAAGTACGACGTGATGAACGACCTCATGTCGGCGGGTCTGCACCGTGCCTGGAAGGCCTACACCGTGATGGTGGCCAACCTGCGCGAAGGCAGCCAGGTGCTGGACATTGCGGGTGGCACCGGCGACCTGGCACTGGCGTTTTCCAAGAAGGTGGGGGCGTCGGGCCGTGTGGTGCACACCGACATCAACGAAGCCATGCTGCGTGTGGGCCGTGACCGTCTCATCAACGAGGGCGTGGTGCTGCCTACGCTGGTCTGCGACGCTGAAAAGCTGCCGTTCCCCGACGCGCATTTCGACGTGGTGAGCGTGGCTTTTGGCTTGCGCAACATGACCCACAAGGACCAGGCCATTGCCGAAATGTGCCGTGTGCTCAAGCCCGGCGGCAAGCTGCTGGTGCTGGAGTTTTCCAAAGTGGCGCAGCCGCTGACCAAGGTGTACGACTGGTACTCGTTCAAGGTGCTGCCCCAGCTGGGCAAGCTGGTAGCGGGCGACGACGCGAGCTACCGGTATCTGGCGGAGTCCATCCGCATGCACCCGGGGCAGGAAGAACTCAAAAGCCTCATGCAGAAAAATGGTTTTGGGCATGTGGACTATCACAACATGACGGGGGGCATTGTGGCCCTCCATGTTGGAATCAAGTGCTGAGCGGTTTGCTCGGTCGATAACGGAGACGGAGAAGTCATGATGAAACTGTGGTCTGTGGTGTTGGTCGCGATGCTGGCGTTTGCGCACGCCGATGCCGACGCCGCGCGGCGACTGGGTGGTGGCAAATCGGTGGGCAAGCAGTCCAGCAATGTGACGCAGCGCGAGTCGGCCACGCCGCCCGCCACGCCGGGCGCACCGGCACAAAGCGCGACCAACACGGCTGCGGCAGCCAAGCCTGCTACCGCCACGCCGGCAGCGGCTCCGGCCGCGCCGGCCAAGAAGCCCTGGGGTGCCATGTTGGGCGGCCTGGCGGCGGGTCTGGGCTTGGCCTGGTTGGCGCACTCGCTGGGCCTGGGCGCGGGCTTTGGCAACATCCTGATGATTGCGCTGCTGGCGCTGGCGGCGTTTGCCATCTTCAAGATGGTCATGCGGTCGCGCAACGGCGGTAGCAATGGCTCGGGCAATGCTGCAGGTGGTGCTCCGTTCGCCTTCCAGGGCGCAGGGGCTGCAACGCCCGCTGCAGCCCAGGTGCCGCCGCAGTACAGCCCCAACAACGTGGGCAACGACGCATCGGCCCGCCCCTGGGAGCGCAGCAGCATGGCATTTGATGCCTCGCGTGCCGGGCAGGGTGGCGTGGGTTCGGGTGTGGTGATCGGTTCGGGCCTGTCGGGTTCGCAGAACTGGGGTGTGCCCGCCGATTTCGACACCGAGGGTTTCCTGGCGGCCGCCAAGCGCAACTTCGTGACCTTGCAGGGCGCGTGGGACCGCTCGGACATCGCCACCCTGCGGTCCATGATGACGGACAACATGCTCGATGAGATCCGCACCCAGCTGACCGAGCGCGAAGCCCACCGGGGCACGCAGCCCAATCACACCGATGTGGTCATGATCGAAGCGCAGCTGCTGGGCATCGAAGACCTGGGCGATGGCTACATGGCCAGCGTCGAGTTCTCGGGCATGATCCGCGAAGAACCCTCGGCCGGGCCCAGCCCCTTCCGTGAGGTCTGGAACATGACCAAGCCCAAGGCGGGCAACACCGGCTGGCTGGTGGCAGGCGTGCAAGCCCTGCAGTAAACACAGCCCACGGGGCCCCTGCGTGCCAGGGGCATTCCAGTTCAGGGAATAATCGGGGACTATGGCAACACCACAGTCCCCTTTTCCTTTTCTGGACGGCCTCTTCGAGCGCCTGGCAGCCGGCCCGCAGCCCCCGCAATGGCTGGTCCACGAGGTGCAGCAGCGCCTGGTGCTGTTTCTCAACCATGTGCTGATGCAGGAGAAAGAAGCCACGGACCGGCTGGTGCGCCAAAAGGGCCGCATCGCCAGGGTGCAGTGGCGGGCCTATTCCCTGTCGCTGGTGATCACCCCTGCGGGCCTGTTCAACCTGGCGCCCGAATCCGCGGTGCCAGACCTGCGGCTGGAAGTGACCGATACCTCCCCCATCACCCTGGCCCAGGCTGCGTTGCGGGGCGACAAGCCCTCCATCCGCATTGAAGGGGATGTGCAACTGGCGGCCGAGATCAACTGGCTGGTGGACCATGTGCGCTGGGATGTGGAGGAAGACTTGGCCCGCGTGATTGGCGATGCCCCTGCGCATACGCTGGCGCAGTTCGCCAGCCGGGCTGCGCAGGCGCTGCGCCAGTTTGTGGGTTCGCGCATGGCAGCCGCCAGCGCGGCGTCTTCTGCAGTGGTCGTTGCGACGGCACCGGTGGCGCCCAGTGCTCCGGCGGCGGCGCCGCTGTCACCTTCGGCTGGTTCGGACCGGGCCGACGCATGAAGCGCTTCTTGCGAGGGGCGGCCATCCTGTGGGTGGTGTTCCGGTTCGGCCTGGATGGCTTGCTGCTCGACAGCTTTCAAAAGCCGTGGCTGCGCATGATCTCGCGCATCGTATCCATCGGGCGCAATCTGGATGCACCGCGTGGGCAACGCCTGCGCGAGGCGCTGGAAAGCCTGGGACCTATCTTCGTCAAGTTCGGTCAGGTGCTGTCCACCCGCCGCGACCTGCTTCCGCCCGACATTGCCGACGAACTGGCCCGCCTGCAGGACCGCGTGCCGCCGTTCGACCCTGACATCGCCATCGCCACCATCGAGCGTGCCTTCCGTCGTCCGGTGGACGAGGTGTTCACCTCTTTCGACCGCACACCGGTGGCCAGCGCGTCCATCGCCCAGGTGCATTTCGCCACGCTGCGCGACCGCCAGGGCATTGAGCGCGAGGTAGCGGTCAAGGTACTGCGGCCTGGCATGCTGCCGGTGATCGAGAAGGACCTGAGCCTCATGCGCATGATGGCGGGATGGGTGGAGAGCCTGTCTGCCGATGGCAAGCGCCTGAAGCCCCGTGAGGTGGTGGCAGAGTTTGACAACTACCTGCACGACGAACTGGACCTGGTGCGAGAGGCTGCCAACGCTGCGCAGCTGCGCCGCAACATGACCGGGCTGGACCTGGTGCTGATCCCCGAGATCTTCTGGGACTTCTGCCACCCCGAGGTCATGGTGATGCAGCGCATGAACGGTGTGCCCATCAGCCAGATCGACCGCCTGCGGGAGGCCGGTGTGGACATCCCCAAGCTGGCGCGCGACGGCGTCACCATCTTCTTCACCCAGGTGTTTCGCGACGGTTTTTTTCACGCCGATATGCACCCGGGCAACATCCAGGTCAGTCTGGAGCCTGCCACGTTTGGCCGCTACATCTCGCTGGACTTCGGCATCGTGGGCACGCTGACCGAAGTGGACAAGGAATACCTGGCGCAGAACTTTGTGGCGTTCTTCCGGCGCGACTACAAGCGGGTGGCAGAGCTGCATATCGAAAGCGGCTGGGTGCCGCCCGAAACGCGGGTCAATGACCTCGAGTCGGCCATCCGCGCCGTGTGCGAGCCATATTTTGACCGCCCACTCAAGGAAATCTCGCTGGGCCTGGTGCTGATGCGGCTGTTCCAGACCTCGCGCCGCTTCCATGTCGAGATTCAGCCCCAGCTGGTGCTGCTGCAAAAGACCCTGCTCAACATCGAGGGCCTGGGCCGCGAGCTGGACCCGGACCTGGACCTGTGGAGCACGGCCAAGCCCTTCCTTGAAAAGTGGATGCTGGAGCAGATGGGCCCCCAGCGCCTGTGGCGCGAGCTGCGGGCCGAGGCGCCGCACTATGCCAAGCTGCTGCCCGAGCTGCCACGACTCATCTACGACGCGCTGCGCCAGCGCCCGGCAGACCACGAGTCTGCACTGCGTGAACTGCTGGAAGCGCAAAAACGCACCAACCGGCTGCTGCAAGGCATCATTTTTGCTGGGGTCGGGTTTGTGCTGGGCTTGCTGCTCATCCAACTGCTGATCAGAATCCGGCTTTTCTGACGATCTGCATGCCCGGTGCCCCGGTGTGGGGAGCGCCGGAGCGCAGGTCGGATTTCTTCACCCTGGACCGACCGAGACAAAAAGAGAGAGGAGCGCGCTGTGCTGCTGACCCTGGTTATCGTTTACCTGCTGATCACCATCGGCATCGGCTTGCTGGCAGCCCGGCGTGTGAAGAACGCTGCGGACTTTGCCATTGCCGGGCGCCACCTGCCGCTGTACATGATCATCACCACCACGTTTGCCACCTGGTTTGGGTCGGAGACCGTGCTGGGCATTCCCGCCAAGTTCATCGAGGGCGGTCTGGGCAATGTGGTGGAAGACCCATTCGGCGCGGGCTTCTGCCTGATCCTGGTCGGCCTGTTCTTTGCCGGCAAGCTGTACCGCATGACGCTGCTCACCATCAGCGACTATTACCGCGAACGCTATGGCCGCACGGTGGAAATCGTCTGCTCGCTGATCATCATGTTGAGCTACCTGGGCTGGGTTTCTGCCCAGGTCACAGCGCTGGGCCTGGTGTTCAACCTGCTGTCTGGCGGTGCCATCAGCATTCCGGTGGGCATGACGATTGGTGTGGTCTCCATCCTGGCGTACACGCTGTTCGGCGGCATGTGGTCGGTGGCGGTCACCGACTTCATCCAGATGATCATCCTGGTGGTGGGCCTGGCCGTCATTGCCGTGTTTGCGGGCAACATGGCCGGGGGGGCCGACAAGGTGATCGAGTTCGCGTCCAGTCGTGAGCTGTTCCGGTTCCTGCCTGAGCCCAAGTTCCATGACGTGGTGTTCTTCATCGCCGCGGGCGTGACCATGATGTTCGGCTCCATCCCGCAGCAGGACGTCTTTCAGCGTGTGATGTCGGCCAACAACATCCAGGCCGCCACGCGCGGTCCCGTGATCGGTGGCATCTGCTACATCCTGTTCGCCTTTGTGCCCATGTTCCTGGTGGCCAGCGCGCTCATCATCATGCCCACGGAAACGGCTGCGCTGCTCAAGGACGACCCGCAAAAGGTGCTGCCCACGCTGGTGCTGGAGAAGATGCCTTTTGTGATGCAGGTGCTGTTCTTTGGGGCCCTGCTGTCGGCGCTCAAGTCCACGGCCTCCGCCACGCTGCTGGCGCCCAGCGTCACTTTCACCGAAAACATCTGGCGCCAGTTCCGCCCGCACAGCTCGGACAAGCAGCATCTGCGCACCATGCGCATCACCACGCTCGTTTTCAGTGCCTGCGTGTTGGCCTATGCCATCTACATGCAGGGTACTTCCATCTATGAGCTGGTGTCGGGTGCCTACCAGGTGCCGCTGGTGGGAGCGTTTGTGCCCCTGGTGTTCGGCCTGTACTGGAAGCGTGCCACCACGCAGGGCGCCATCTTTGCCATCGTGCTGGGCTTGGTGACCTGGCTGCTGTTCCTGTCCACTCCGGCGGGGGCAATCTTTCCTGCGCAGCTGGCGGGTTTGCTGGCCGCGCTGGCGGGCATGCTGATCGGCTCCCTCGGGCCACAGGCCATCCGCAACAGCCATGCCTCCCACCACAAGATGGTTGGGGTCGAGTAACGCGGGGGTCAAGGGGCATGCCGCCTATAATTGAGGGTTTTGGTGCGACACGTAACGTGTTGCTCTGAGAGAGGTAGCTAGCCTCACTAAATAATTAGCAATTAAATCAAGCACTTACGGTGCTTTCATTTAGAGATTGAGAGCCGGTAAAACGGTCCTCTACAGACCGCAACCTAGTTGCGGTTTTGATAATTGCAGCGGGTAAAACCGACTGCAATGCAGGGTTAAACCTGCTTTCATCGCGGCAGTGATGCCGTCTGTGGCGCTCGCGCAACTTGCCGACGAGTCCGCCACAAGCGGAACTCGCCAATGGGATGACCAAATCCGTCCACGGATTGGTCACCTTGTAAATTGCGCTGCGCATCTCTGACTCTCAGAGTGCTCTGCTCTGTTTTGCCTTGTCACACCTTCGTCCGAAGTGCTGTGACCTCTTGTACGACCATGAGTAGCCTAGAGTGGCATGCGGGGACGGTAACGTCTCCGTGTGAAGCCCGCTCGACAATGCGTCCCCGTAACACGGCTGGGGTCCCCTGCGAGGGGGGCGTCAGGACCATCGCCAGCAGAGGTGATATAGGACGCTAGGCTAGTTCCGCATGGGCAACATAAGTGAATCATCGTTTGAACCAGGGTAACAATTGAGCGGCCAAATCTGCTGATAGGCCGTAACCAAACGGTCCGCTGCTGGCATCACCTGTCAAAACTAGGTGTTCGTCGTCACACATGCAGCCCCTGGAGAGATGAGCCCTAAACGGATAGACGTAAACAACGCAAGTTGTCATTCGTCGGCAAGGCAGGGAACGTGGTAAGCCCCACTGTCCGCCCAAGCGCTCTGCGCAAGGGCAGGGAAGTCGCGAGACGACCTGTTGGATGAGGGGGTATGGGATAGCGGAGAAAGCGAATGGTTACCTGTAATGGGTGGCATAGGGGCCCGTGCCCTGACGCGAAAGCGTGCTGACTTCCGCGTGGTGCAATCGTCGTTACACGACTGACTAAGTTCAAACTGACCCCGAAGGGATGCAATTCCCCTTCGGGGGAGGTGTGCGTCTCCAGGGGTTCAACCTGGAGGAAAGCATGAGAAAACACGTCGCTTCGCGCGACGAGTCTGCGTCCTCACGCGAACCGCAAGACTGGCACTCCATCGATTGGGGTCTAGTGGCGCGGAACGTGCGGACGACGCAGACCCGTCTAGCGAAGGCTACGCAAGAAAAAGACTGGCGCCGCGTGAAAGCGCTGCAAAGGTCTCTAACTCACTCGTTCTCGGCCAGAGCGCTGGCCGTGAGACGAGTGACCGAAAACCAAGGCAAACGAACGAGTGGCGTCGATCGCGAACTTTGGGATTCGCCTGCCTCCAAATGGGCGGCGATCGGTCGGTTGAAGAATCTTCGAGGGTACAAACCGCAGCCCTTGCGGCGGGTCTACATTCCCAAAGCAAACGGGAAGGAAAGGCCGCTTGGCATTCCGACCATGTTTGACAGGGCCATGCAGGCGTTGTTCCTACTGGCATTGGAACCAGTGTCAGAGAGCACCAGCGACCCGAACAGCTACGGCTTTCGGACTGGGCGCTCAACGCACGATGCCATGAGCCAGTTGTTCGTTTCCTTGTCCCAGAAGGCCTCGGCCGAATGGGTACTGGAAGCCGACATTCAGGGGTTCTTCGACCATATCAACCATGACTGGATGCTCGACCGTGTTCTCATGAACAGGGAAGTGCTACGGAAATGGTTGAAAGCCGGAGTGGTCCATCAGGGTCGCATCTCGCCGACAGATGAGGGAACACCGCAAGGTGGTGTCATTTCGCCAACCCTGGCGAATTGCGTTCTGAATGGGTTGGAAACGGGACTCGCCGCGCACTTAAACGCGCGGCTGGGTGTTGTGAAAGCCCGTAGAGCCAAAGTAAATGTGGTCCGCTACGCGGACGACTTCGTCATCACTGGGAGCTCACGAGAGCTGTTAGAGATTGAAGTCCGACCATGGGTAGAAGCATTCCTTGCAAAACGAGGACTGCGGCTATCGCTGGAAAAGACCTGCGTCACGCACATTGACCGAGGCTTCGATTTCCTTGGATGGAATTTCCGCAAATACCGTGGAAAGCTGCTAATCAAGCCGAGCAAGAAAAACGTGAAAGCGTTCTATCGCAAGGTATCGGAAATCGTAAGGACGCATCTATCGACAAAACAGGAGGATCTCATCGCGCAACTTAACCCAATCCTTCGGGGATGGGCTAGGTATCACCAACCGGTGGTCGCGAAAGAGACGTTCAGTCGGATGGACTACCTCATCTACTGGCGGCTTGTCCGCTGGGCGAGGAGGCGACATCCGAAGAAATCCCCAAGCTGGTGCACCCAACGTTACTGGAAGGTCATTGGTGAAAGGACAGAGTTCGCAGCCAAAGTAGGTACAGAAGACGAACCGATCATGAAACGGTTGGCGCGATTAAGCGACACAGTGATTGAAAGGCATGAAAAGATCAAAGGAGACTACAACCCCTTTGATCCTGTCTGGGAGGAGTATGGAGAGATGTTGCGGACGAAACGCACGGCAAAGAGCCTGCGCCATCGTTACGAAGCGTCAATGCTGTATATCTCCCAGGACGGGCGCTGTGCACTCTGCACAGAACCGCTCGATCATGAAGGCGGTTGGCACGATCATCACATTGTTTACAAGGTGAATGGCGGGTCGGACGCTATGTCTAACCGGGTGCTCCTGCACCCGGTGTGCCATCAGAGGTTGCATGCCCTTGGGTTGCCGGTCGCGAAGCCGGCCTCAACAAGGCTTAGGGTTCAGGATAAGAAAGGCGCGTAGAGTAAAATCGCGTGTTTTGCTTATTGCTGGACTAAGTTGTGCTTGAGCCGTGTGCGGTGAAAGTCGCACGCACGGTTCTTAGGGGGGGATGGTCCAGTAATGGGCTGTCCCTACCCTCCCACTTTCCCTCAACACACTGACATGCCTATTTACGCCTACAAATGCGGCTCCTGTGGCCATGCCAAGGATGTGCTGCAAAAAATCTCCGACGCACCCCTGACGGTGTGCCCCGCCTGTGGCGCCGAAGCCTTCTCCAAGCAGGTCACTGCCGCAGGTTTTCAGCTCAAGGGCTCGGGCTGGTACGTGACCGATTTCCGTGGCGGAAACGGTGGCAACTCCGCCCCGGCCACCGAAGCCAAGTCGGAGTCTAAAACCGAATCAGCGGCACCTGCCAGTGGCGGTGATGCTCCTAAAAAGGAAGCGGCCAGCACAAGCACTGCCAGCGCTACCGGTACTGCTGGTACCAGTGGTACTTCTTCCTCTTCGAGCTGAGGACCTGCATGGCTGCCCTGCGCAAATGGCTGTTGACAGGCCTTCTGGTCATCGTGCCCGGTGTCATCACGGCCTGGGTGCTCAACTGGATTGTGAGCACGCTCGACCAGACCCTGCAGATCCTGCCCGGCGCGTGGCAGCCCGACAAGCTGCTCGGAGTGCATGTCCCGGGCTTTGGTGTGGTCCTCACGCTGGCCATCTTGCTCGTGGTGGGCGCCATTGCCAGCAACTTTGCGGGCCGCAAGCTTGTGCAGTGGGGCGACGCGCTGGTGCACCGCATTCCGGTGGTGCGCTCTATCTACTCCAGCGTCAAGCAGGTGTCGGACACGCTGTTCTCCGAGAGCGGCAATGCCTTTCGCAAGGCCGTGCTCGTGCAGTGGCCCCGCGAAGGGGTATGGACCGTGGCGTTCGTCACCGGCGCCCCCAATGGTGAAGTGGCTGCGTACCTGCGCGACGAGTTCGTCAGCGTGTACGTGCCCACCACCCCCAATCCCACGGGGGGGTATTTTGTGATGGTGCGCAAGAGCGACTGTGTCGAGCTCGAAATGAGTGTGGACAGCGCCCTCAAGTACATCGTCTCCATGGGTGTGGTGGCTCCAGCGGACCCCACGCTGCCCCCACCCAAGTAAGAAAAGCAATCTCTTTCAACGTCAACGCGCCCTGCGGCGCCGGAAGTTTTGTCATGGCCATGCGTTCCCACTATTGCGGTCTTGTGACCGAAGCCCTGTTGGGCCAAACCGTTACTCTGTCGGGCTGGGTGAACCGCCGCCGTGACCATGGTGGCGTGATCTTCATCGACCTGCGCGACCGCGAAGGCTACGTGCAGGTCGTGTGCGACCCTGACCGCGCCGAGATGTTCAAGGTCGCCGAAGGCGTGCGCAACGAGTTCTGCGTGCAGGTCAAGGGTGTGGTGCGCGCACGCCCCGCAGGCACCACCAACGACAAGCTCAAAACCGGCCAGATCGAAGTGCTGTGCCATGAGCTGAACGTGCTCAACCCCTCCGTCACGCCTCCGTTCCAGATCGACGAGGAAAACCTGTCGGAAACCACGCGCCTCACGCACCGCGTGCTGGACCTGCGCCGCCCGTACATGCAGAACAACCTGATGCTGCGCTACAAGGTGGCAATGGAAGTGCGCAAGTTCCTCGATGCGAATGGCTTCATCGACATCGAAACCCCCATGCTCACCAAGAGCACGCCCGAAGGCGCGCGCGACTACCTCGTGCCCAGCCGCGTGCACGATGGCCATTTCTTCGCATTGCCCCAGTCGCCCCAGCTGTTCAAGCAGCTGCTGATGGTGGCGGGCTTCGACCGCTACTACCAGATCACCAAGTGCTTCCGCGACGAAGACTTGCGTGCTGACCGCCAGCCTGAATTCACCCAGATCGATATCGAGACATCGTTCATGGAAGAGCAGGACATCCGCGACATGTTCCAGGGCATGATCAAGACGGTGTTCCAGAACACGCTGGGCGTGGACCTGGGCGAGTTCCCCGTCATGACCTACCAGGACGCTGCGCGCCTGTATGGCTCCGACAAGCCCGACCTGCGCGTGAAGCTCGAATTCACCGAGCTGACCGACGTGATGAAGGACGTGGACTTCAAGGTGTTCTCGGGCGCCGCCAACATGAAGAATGGCCGCGTGGTCGGCCTGCGCGTGCCCGGTGGCTCGGTCGAAGGCGGCGGCATCAGCCGTGGAGAAATCGACGCCTACACTGAGTTCGTCAAGATCTACGGCGCCAAGGGCCTGGCCTACATCCGCGTCAATGAACTGGCCAAGGGCCGTGACGGTCTGCAGTCGCCCATCGTGAAGAACATCCACGACGCAGCCCTGCAAGCCGTGCTGGAGCGCACTGGCGCACAGGATGGCGACCTGATCTTCTTCGGTGCCGACAAGGAAAAGATCGTCAACGACGCGATCGGCGCGCTGCGTATCAAGATCGGCCACAGCGAGTTCGGCAAGAAGAACGGCCTGTTCGAGAACCGCTGGGCACCGCTGTGGGTGGTCGATTTCCCGATGTTCGAGTACGACGAGGAAAACCAGCGCTGGAACTCGGTGCACCACCCCTTCACCAGCCCCAAGGATGGTCACGAAGACTGGATGGTCACTGCGCCCGAGAAGTGCATCTCCAAGGGCTACGACATGGTGCTCAACGGCTGGGAAATGGGTGGCGGCTCCGTCCGTATCCACCGCGCCGATGTGCAGCAGAAGGTGTTTGACGCCCTCAACATCACGCCCGAAGAAGCCCAGCTCAAGTTCGGTTTCCTGCTGGATGCGCTGCAGTACGGCGCGCCTCCGCACGGCGGCCTGGCCTTTGGCCTGGACCGCATCGTGACGCTGATGACCGGTGCTGAGTCGATCCGCGACGTGATCGCCTTCCCCAAGACCCAGCGCGCCCAGTGTCTGCTCACACAGGCGCCCAGCCCTGTGGACGAAAAGCAGCTGCGCGAGCTGCACATCCGCCTGCGCAACCCCGACGCGGTCAAGACTGCGGCCTGATTCCGGACGCATCACGTCCTTCGCGCATGCAGCCATGCATCGCACACCAAGCGGCTCGGGCCTTGCGCCCTGGCCGCTTTTTTCATGCGCGGCGCATCGGGCACTGGCCGCCGTGCACGGACTGAAAGAGGTACTTCCATGCGTTTGTTGACACGCTCCCATTGGCTGCTTGCGGCCGCATGCATCGCCCTGGCCGGATGCGGCGAGAAGAAGACCGAACTGGGGCAGGGCGGCTCGGTGGTCACGGGCTCGGCCGGGCCCCAGGGCGCGCAGAACGCGGCCCGTGAGCTGGTGCGTTGCGATGCGCCCGTGGCCACGCTGGCGCTGGCCGAGAACCCCAATGGCTACATCATGGGCTCGGGCTACCAACTGCCCGCGTCGCCGGTGCCACTGGTCAAGCTGCTGGCCCAGCAGAGCGGGTGTTTCCGCGTGGTGGACCGGGCAGCGGGCCTGAAGGGCACTGTGCAGGAGCAGGAATTGAAGGACGCAGGCATCCTGCGCAAGAACAACTCCACCGTGGCCAAGGGCAAGGGGTACGAGGCGCAGTACACGCTCACACCCAGCCTCACGTTCAGCGAGCAGGATGCGGGCCGGGGCCTGGCCGGGGTGATTGCCATGATCCCGGTACTGCGCGACATCGCAGGCCTGGCCGGGCTGGTGGAGCAGGTCAAGTTCAAGGAAGCACAGACGGCCTTGCTGCTGTCCGACAACGAAACCACCGAACAGGTAGCAGCGGCCACAGGCTCAGCGCGCACCACCGACCTGGGGGTAGGCGGCCTGGTGTTCGGCAAGCTGGGCGGTGCGGCGGGCGCTGGCTGGAGCAATACCAACGAAGGCAAGGTCATTGCTGCGGCGTTTCTGGACGCGCACAACCAGCTGGTGGTGCAGGCGCGTGCGTTGCAGGCCAAAGAGCTGCCCCCGCCCGTGCCCACCACCACGGCAGCCCAGCGCCCCAAGGGGGGCTGAAGGCACAGGCCATGGCAGCCGCCGGGCCACCGCGGCCTTACAAGCTTCCAGAGTCGGTGCTGGTGGTGATCCACACCCCCGCGCTGGAGGTGCTGTTGATCCGCCGCACCGGGGGCGAGGGGCATTGGCAGTCGGTCACCGGTAGCCAGGATGCGCTGGACGAGCCTTTTGCCGAGACCGCACGCCGTGAAGTGGCCGAAGAAACCGGGATAGACACCCTGGCACCGGGTTGTCTGCTGACCGACTGGGCGCTGGAGAACGTGTACGACATCTGGCCCCAATGGCTGCACCGTTATGCCCCTGGCGTGGTGCGCAACCGCGAGCGTGTGTTTGGCCTGTGTGTGCCCGCAGGCACGCCCGTGGTGCTGAGCCCGCGTGAGCACGATGCCTATGAGTGGCTGCCTTGGCAGCAGGCCGCTGACCGGTGTTTTTCAGCGTCCAATGCCGAGGCGTGCCTGTTACTCCCCCGGTTTTTGCATCTCGGGTGAGTCGACTCCGAATGGCCCGGCGGCAACGGGGGCAAGGCCGGGCGGCGTCGCCTCAAGAGGCGTCTGGAGGCCGCAAGCGCAGGGCGGCAGCAGGATCGTCGGCATCGTCTGCGGGCGACGGGCCGAGGGCCGAGCTGTCGGGCGATGGCTGCGGAGTGCGCGTGGGTGTGTTGTCGCTGCTGCCCCGCACCCTCAGCGCCACTCCGCCGGGGTGGCGTTCACTGTCTTGCCCCAGGATGGCCCTCGCCGGGGTGCTGCCCATGCGTGCGCGCAGTGCGTCGATGCTCTCTTGCAGCGGTTGGGGGGCGGCCATGCGCGCGCCATGGCGTAGCAGCACTTGCTGTGCCATATCGAGCAGTTTGGAGTTGAGGGTGCGTTCGGCTTCGGCCAGCAGGTTTTGCACGGCACCGCCAGGGTCGCCGCCCAGGCTTTGCGCCATGGCGACTTCGGCCGTCTTGTTGACGCGCTGCAGGCAGTCTCGCACCAGTTGGCTGTAAGGCTCATGCAGGTTGCAGGCGTTGGCCATCAGCTCGGTCAAGCCGCGTGTGTTGGCATAGCGCATGCCCAGTGCCAGCACCCAGCTGTCGCCCTCGGGCAGCTCGATCGACGTGACGGCCAATACGGCCAGCAGGCTGCCCAGGTTGCAGGCAGCCTCAAAGTCGAAGGTGCTGGACGTGATCTCGCGGGCCATGCCACGCACCGATTCAACCGCTTGCGAAAACTGCCGCTGCTGGATGAGCTGCAGCGCCCGCGCCACCTCGGCAAAACGCCGGATGCGTGCGCTGCCGTAGTGGCGCTCCAGGATGCGCGCAAAGTCGGCCATGCAGCGCTCGATGCCCTTGCGGTCGTTCTCAGCGTAATACGCAAACGTCAGCAGCACCAGCGACTGGTAGTCGAACAGCTTGGAGTCAATGCCCAGCACTGTGGCGCGTGCCAGCACCTTGGTGGCGGTGGCGCGGTCGCCCATGTAGTACGACATCATCCCCAGCTTCTGCAGCCGCACCACCGAGTCGGGCGTGAGGGTGCTGGCCGTGCGGTAGGTCTCGATGGCCTGCGAAAAATTGCCCATCTCCACCTGCGCGCGGCCCAGCACGTCGTAGGCGTCGGCGAACGACGCGTCTTCGCCAATCAGCTCCTGCAAGGTGGTGATGGCGCGCGCGGCCTGGCCTGATTCGATCTGTGCGCGGGCCACGCCCAGCTTGGCCCAGGGCAGGGCCCGTGCCGCGATGACGGCCTCGAACAGGGTGCGCGCCTCGTCGTGGCGGCCCAGGCGCAGCAGCAGCTCCGACCCGATGCGGGCGGCGTACAGCCAATAGGGCTTGCGGGCCTCGAAACGCTCCACGCACAGCGCTGCAGCCTGCTCGAAGTCCTCGGCCTCGATGGCATCGAAAATGGGCTTGAGGTGGATCTTGCGCAGGCGCGCAAGGCTCAGGCGCTCGAACAGCGCACTGGGCGTGAAGGGCTTGAGTAGGTAGCCGTCCAGGGCCGACTCGGCGGCCTCGGCCACTGCGGCGTAAGACGCCTCGGCCGTGACCATGAAGAACACCGTGGAAAACGGCAGCAGCTGTGCGCGCCGCAGGTCGTCCAGCAGGGTCTGGCCCGAGTAGTTGGATTCGCCAAAAAACTGGTCGCACAGCACGTAGTCGAACACCGTGTGCTCCAGCCGGGCGCGCGCGTCCTGCACACGGGAGCATTGCACGATGCGGGTCACGCCGTACTCGCGCAGCTGCCCCACCAGAATGCTGCGCGATGTGGCATTGCTGTCCACGATCAGCGCCTGGGTCTGTGGGGCGGGATTGGGGCCGCTCTCGGTAGCCATGGGGGTCGGGCCGTCCCTGCGTGCTCAAAATGTTGGAGTCTCCAGTGTAAAGCGCTGCCGCACCCTCCCCGCGTCGGGCAAACCCCTTGCTACCACGGCTTGCGACACAATCTCCAGTCCTAGGAGCGGCAATTGACCGCTTGCCGTTTTCAAGGGCGCCTCATGGATACTGACTCTCGCTGCTTCGTTGACGTTCGCTTGTCGAGTGGGCACGCTACGCATTCGCCAGCACCGCGCTGGGCGCGCCATGCGGCGTTGCTCCTCCTTGCGGGCATGAGCCCGCCGCGTCCTCGCGCCTTGCCTGGCGCACCCATCGCGGCGCTGGCGAGCGCGTGCAATTACCCCTCCTAGGACCATGCAACACGACGACATCCTGCGCGTAGCCACCTACAACATCCACAAGGGTGTGCAAGGCATCGGGCCCGCGCGGCGGCTGGAGATTCACAACCTGGGCCTGGCGGTGGAGCAGCTCGACGCCGACATCGTCTGCCTGCAGGAGGTGCGCAAGCTGCACCGGCGCGAGGCGGCCTACTTTCAGCGCTGGCCTGATCTGCCGCAGGCCGAGTTCCTGGCGCCCGAAGGCTACGAGGCGGTGTACCGCACCAATGCGGTCACCAAACACGGCGAACATGGCAACGCGTTGCTCACCCGCTGGCCGGTGATCGGGCACCAGCATGAAGACATCTCGGACCACCGTTTCGAGCAGCGCGGGCTGCTGCATGTGGAGGTGGATGTGCAGGGCCGCAACGTGCACGTGATCGTGGTGCACCTGGGCCTGATCCCTGGCAGCCGCATCCGCCAGGTCGAGCGCCTGCAGGGCTTCATCGAGCGCGAGGTGCCCCCCGGTACGCCGCTGGTGGTGGCCGGTGACTTCAACGACTGGGGGCAGCAGCTCAAGCGCATGCTGGCAGGCTTTGGCCTGTATGAATGGGATGCGCCCCGCACCTTCACCTACCCCGCACGCCTGCCCCTGGCGCAGTTGGACCATGTGTATGCGCGCGGGCTCACGCCGCTGTCGCTACAGGTGCCGCGTGGCCGTATTTGGTGGCGCATGTCGGACCATCTGCCCCTGATCGCGGAGTTCCGGCTGTGAGGCGTTGCCGTGGTGTGCGCGGTGGCGGGGTGACGGGATGAGGCGCAAGTCCTTTGCGCAGGCCCCGGGCACCTGGCCCGCCGACGACCACCAGGTCCGGCTGCTGCAAGGCGCCGAGGAGTTCTTTCCGGCGCTCACCGAGGCCATGGATGCTGCGATGGCGGACATCCAGTTCGAGACCTATATCTTTGACTTCACCGGCGCCGGAGCCACCGTGGCCCAGGCGCTGATGCGCGCTGCAGCGCGCGGCGTGCGCACCCATCTGGTGGTCGATGGCGTGGGCACGGGCGCGTTGCCCAAGGCCTGGGCCGATCAGTTTCAGGCCGCCGGGGTGCAGTGCAGCGTGTATTCGCCGCTGGGGCCGCTGGGGCTGCTGCTGCCACACCGCTGGCGGCGCCTGCACCGCAAGCTGTGTGTGGTGGATGGGCGGGTGCTGTTTTGTGGCGGCATCAATGTGCTGGACGACTTTCACGACCCTAACCACGGCGCGCTGGAGGCCCCCCGTTTTGACTTTGCCGTGCGGGCCACGGGCAGCCTGGTGGCATCGGCCAGCGACACCATGGACCAGCTCTGGTGGCGCATGCAGGCCGTGCGCGACGCACGCCAGCGCCGCTTGCCGGAGGCCCTGCAGGCCTTGCGCGCGGCCAGCGCGGCACGGCACGCGGAGCAGGGCGGCAACCCCGGCGCAGGCCCGCCTGTGCGCGCCACCCTGGTGCTGCGCGACAACGTGCGCAACCGCAGCCGCATCGAGAAGGCCTACCGCCGCGCCATCGGCGCAGCACGGCACGAGGTCATCATTGCCAATGCCTACTTCATGCCCGGCGGCAAGCTGCGCCGCGCGCTGGTGATGGCCGCGCGCCGGGGCGTGCGGGTGCGCCTGCTGCTGCAGGGACGGTACGAATACTTCATGCAGTACCACGCGGCCCGTCCCGTGTACGGCGCGCTGCTGGAGGCCGGGGTCGAGATCTACGAGTACGCCCCCAGCTTTCTGCACGCCAAGGTGGCCGTCATCGATGCGCAGGGCGACCGCCCCTGGGCCACGGTTGGCTCGTCCAACCTCGACCCGCTCTCGCTGCTGCTGGCGCGCGAGGCCAACGTGGTGGTGGAAGACGCCGCCTTCGCCATCGACTTGCGCCAGCGCCTGGTGCACGCCATGCAGCACGCGGGCCGCCGCATGGATCCTGCGCGCTATGCCGGCCGCCCGCTACGCCAGCGGGTGCTGGACCGCGTGGCGTTTGGTCTCATGCGCCTGGCGCTGTGGGTGACGGGCAAGCGGTATTGAGGGCGCCTTTGTCGAGATTGCTACTTTATTGATAGCTTCTCAGGCATATTCCACTAGCGCTTGCTGCCTAAAACCCTTGTAATCGATCAAACTGTGTTCGCTGGTACGATGCCAGCCATGTCCAGCCAACCTGCCGCCGATATGACGCACATCCCACCGGACGAAGGCACGCCCGTTTCCGTCAAGATCCGAGAACGCCTTGCCGCTGCGCGCAAGCGCTTTCACGCCAACGACAACATTGCCGAATTCATCGAGCCCGGCGAGCTGGAAAAGCTGCTCGACGAGGTCGAGGTCAAGATGCAGGGCGTGCTCGACAGCCTGGTCATCAACACCGAAGGCGACCACAACACCAACAACACCGCGCGCCGCGTGGCCAAGATGTACCTCAACGAGGTGTTCCGTGGCCGCTACGTAGCGCAGCCGCCCATCACCGAATTCCCGAACGCTGAGCACCTCAACGAGCTGATGATCGTGGGCCCGCTCACCGTACGCAGCGCCTGCAGCCACCACTTCTGCCCCGTCATCGGCAAGATCTGGATCGGCGTGATGCCCAACGAGCACACCAACGTGATTGGCCTGTCCAAGTACGCGCGCCTGGTGGACTGGATCATGGGCCGCCCCCAGATCCAGGAAGAAGCCGTGGTCCAACTGGCCGACCTGATCATGGAAAAGACCCAGCCCGACGGTCTGGCCATCGTCATGGAAGCCAGCCACTTCTGCATGTCCTGGCGCGGCGTGCGCGACAACGACAGCCGCATGATCAACTCGGTCATGCGTGGCGTGTTCCTCAAGGACAGCGCTTTGCGCCGTGAATTTTTGTCTCTCATCCCTGGAAAGAACTGACCATGCTGGTACGCCTGCTTTACGCCAGTCGCGCGGTCGATACCTCGCCCGCCGCCATTGAAGCCATCCTGACGCAGTCGCGCCAGCACAACCCCGGCAGCGGCATCACCGGCGTGCTGTGCTACGGCGGCGGCGTGTTTTTGCAAGCCATCGAGGGCGGGCGCTCTGCGGTGAGCGAGCTGTACGGCCACATCCAGAAGGACACGCGCCACAAGAACGTGGAGCTGCTGCACTACGAAGAAATCGCCGAGCGCCGCTTTGGCGGCTGGACCATGGGGCAGGTCAACCTGTCCAAGATCAACCACTCCATCCTGCTCAAATACTCTGAAAAGCCCGAACTGGACCCGTATGCGGTGTCGGGCAAGGTGTCGTTTGCGCTGCTTGAAGAGTTGATGGCCACGGCCTCCATCATCGGCCGAGCCTGAAAAGCGGGGCGCTTTGCTACTGCGCCAGCCGATTCAGGGCCTGCTGTGCTCGCCGTACGAGAGTACGGCTGCGCGCATCGACCCAGACTAGGCTGGCTCGCTACGCAAATCGCCCCACTTTTCTTCGCAGCCAGCAATCACGTTTCGCAGCCGCAGCCGCCCAGAAGGCGCTGCGGCTTTTCTGTTCAGGCCGTTCTTTTCCCCGCCCGTGACCTTCACCGCCTTCGCCCTCATCATCCTCGCCGGCCTCATCCACGCGTGCTGGAACATCGTGGCCAAGAAGGCCGGGGGGGATTCTCGGTTTGCGTTCTTCACCTCGGTGATCATGATGGTCGTCTGGGCGCCGCTGGGCTGGTACCTGGGGCGCGACGCGGTGCCGCGGTGGGGCGTGGTGGAATGGGGCTTTGTGGCCGCCAGCGGGCTGCTGCATGTGGCGTACTTCGTCATCCTGCTGCGCGGCTACCGTGTGGCGGACCTCACCGTGGTCTACCCGCTGGCGCGCGGCTCGGGGCCGCTCTTGTCGTCGCTGGTGGCCATCACGCTGCTGGGTGAGCAGATCTCGGCGCTGGGTGCCTTGGGCATCGTGGGCGTGGTGGGGGGGGTGTTCCTGATCGCGGGTGGCCCGGGCCTGCTGCGCGCCGCGCACGACCCTGCCGCACGGGCGCGGGTGCACAAGGGCATGGCCTACGGGGTGCTCACGGGGGCCTTCATTGCCAGCTACACGGTGGTCGACGGCTATGCGGTCAAGTTTCTGCTGATGTCGCCCATCCTGGTGGACTACATGGGCAACTTTGTGCGTGTGGGCCTGCTGGCGCCAGTGGTGCTGCGCGACCTGCCCACGGCCCGCACGCTGTGGCTGGCGCAGTGGCGTTTTGCCCTGGCCGTGGCGGTGGTGAGCCCGGTGGCCTATGTGCTGGTGCTTTATGCCATGCAGCAGGCGCCCCTATCGCACGTGGCCCCGGCGCGCGAGGTGTCCATGCTGTTTGCAGCGCTGATCGGTGGGCACCTGCTGGGCGAGGGTGACCGCGTGGCGCGCATTTTTGGCGCGCTGTGTATTGCTGCAGGCGTCACGGCGCTGGCCTTGGGATGACGGCCGCCGCACCACAAACCCTGCTGCTGGGCTGCGACTTCTCCAGCAGCCCCACGCGGCGCAAACCCATCGTGCTGGCGCTGGGCCAGCGCCAGGGCGCGCGCGTGTCGCTCACCGCGCTGCAGCCCTTCGACACCCTGGCCGCGTTCGGCCAATGGCTGTCTCAGCCAGGTGACTGGGTGGGTGGTTTTGACCTGCCCTTTGGTCTGCCGCGCGAGCTGGTGCAGGCGCTGGGCTGGCCCACCGACTGGCATGCCTGCATGCAGCACTACCGCAGTCTGAGCCGCGAGCAGATCCGTGCCCAGTTTGCGGCGTTCTGCGACGCCCGCCCGGTAGGTGGCAAGTTTGCGCACCGCGCCACCGACGGGCCCGCGGGCTCCAGCCCGTCCATGAAATGGGTGAACCCGCCGGTGGCCTACATGCTGCACGCGGGCTTGCCGCTGCTGCTGGACGCCGGTGTGCACCTGCCAGGCTTGCACGCAGGCGACCCCCGCCGCGTGGCGCTGGAGGCCTACCCCGGCCTGCTCGCGCGTGAGGTGCTGCAGCGGCGCAGCTACAAAAGCGACGACCGAGCCAAGCAGACCCCCGACCGCCTCATCGCCCGCAAAGACCTGGTGAATGCGCTGGAGCTGGGCCAGACCCGCCTGGGCCTGCGCCTCAAGCTCAGCCACGCCCAGCGCGATGCGCTGGTGCAGGACGCCAGCGGCGACAGCCTGGACGCCGTGCTGTGCCTGCTGCAGGCCGCCTGGGCCCAGCAGCGCCATGCCGAGGGCGACGCGCTTTACGGCCTGCCGCCGGGGCTCGATCCACTCGAAGGCTGGATCGTCACGGCGGACAAGCCCTGACCGACGATCCCGCCCCTTTTCCAGGCATCGGCCCGCCGCAGGCTGCGTAGCATGGGCGGTACACGTAGTACTTTGTTTGCCATGTCTTTTGTCCCCCGCCGCTTGCTGGTCCTGGCTCTGCTGGCCCCGCTGCTGCTGCAGGCCGCCCCCGCCCTCTGGTACTACTGGCGCAGCCTGGTCGATGGCCAGCGCGTGTGCGCGCAAACCTCGCCCGGCCCGGGCTGGGAGCGCGACAGCGCCCCCCACGAAGGCCCCGGCTGCCAGCCGCGCCGCAAGGTACTGGTTGTGCCCATGCGATGACGGGCCGCACGGTGGGTGGTGGGCAGTCGGCTGTTATAAAAAACATAGCTATCAGCGCTTATTGCATAAGCGCTTGCGGGCAAAAGAGCTTGCAATGCTGTGTGTACATTCGATAATGGCACGCATGACTGAATTGATTCTGATCCGCCACGGCGAGACCGACTGGAACCGCGAACTGCGCTTCCAGGGCCACGTGGACGTGCCCCTCAACGCCACTGGCCACGAACAGGCCCGCCGCCTGGCCGAGCGCCTGGCTGCAGAGCGCCCCGTGGTGCACCACCTCATCTGCAGCGACCTCATCCGCACCCAGCAGACCGCCACGCCCAGCCTGCAGGTGCTGTTCCCCCAGGCCCGCATAGACACCCTCACCGACAGCGCCCTGCGCGAGCAAAACTTTGGCGTGGTGGACGGCAAGCGCGTGGACGACGTCAAGCAGGAACACGCCGATGCCTGGAACCAATGGCTGCGCTTTGAAGCCGACTACGGCATGCCCGGCGGCGAAACCACCCGCCAGTTCCACACCCGCGTGATGGACGCCGTCTACCGCATCGCCCAGCAGCACAGCGGCCAGACCGTGATGGTGGTCACCCACGGCGGCGTGCTCGACATGATCTGGCGCACTGCACGCGGCACGGGGCTGGATGGCCCGCGCCAGAGCGACATCCCCAACGCAGGGCTCAACCGCGTGCGGGTTAGCGGCGAAGCGGTGGAGGTGCTGGACTGGGCCGACGTGCGGCACCTGGCGGATTTGCCAGAGCAGCCGGTGTACGACCAGACGAAGTTGGTGGTGCGGTGAGGAGGCCCGTGGTCTTTACCCGCCTGCATAGATGACACCCGGGCGTGTACCGTCCAGGTCATCGGTATTGGGGTCCTGCACAGGCTCCACACCAAACATACGCCCTAGTGTCACAAAGCGGTAGGTACCGCGTCGATCGGTGTAAACGGCGACTCCCTGCGGCGTCAGCGCGATGGGATACCAGTCTCCGGCAACACTCTCATCGGTTTGCTGGCTGATCAGTTTACCGTCCGCTCCGTACAGCCTCAGTTCGCCTGTGGCTGCGAGTTGGCGGCTGCCCTGCTTGGAGGAGAAAGCGCGCACCGAGTGCAGGACAAACTGCCCCCCCGGCGCCAGCGTGAGAGCAGGCTCGGGGTCGCTGCCGGGAACGCCCTCAATCCGTACGATGCTGCGTTGTGTACGGTGCAGTAGCGCAAAAGCCGCACCGTGGGCATTTTGAGAAGCTGTGTATCCAATCAGCGCGGTGTTGGCAGATGTTGCGAGCGGGGTGGCAAATGTCACCGTGGCGCCGCCCGCGTAACGGCTGAGCTCTGCACGCAGCTCAGAAGTCAGGTCGATTTCAGCCAACTGGGGCTTGAGCCGCCCGTCGGAGCCACGTGTAATGCGTGGCGGCGTTCCATTGAGTACATCAAAGCTGCCCAGATCCTGTCGGCTCTGCAAAGTCCATGCAGGCACTGAAAATTTGAGGAGACTGTAAGGCATGCGTCCGCTTGTGTCGTCACGCTGCAACTGGGCAGATGCAACGATGAACGCCATTCCTTCATCCTGAGGCAGGGCATCGGTCAACGAGGCCGGTCTGGCCAAACAGCTGTCAGGTCGCACGCCTGCTGCCGGCAGCTTGGCCACGGCGGGAGGGCTGCCGCTGCGGTCTGACAGTTGAAAACTTGCTACCTTGGCCTGTTTCGAAAGATCCAGGTGGTCAACGGTGCCGTTGCAATACACCACATACAGATGCTGCGAGTTCTCTCTCCCGCTAGAGGCCGTGGGAGCACGTACTTGCGACGCGGTGTTTGCATTCTCTGGGGAACACGCCGCCAGAAGCAAAGACAAGGCCAGTACGCCGGACGCAGCTAGCAGACCGCGTGGGCGGGTCGCAATGGAATCAGAGGTTGTCAGCACGTTCAGAAGTCCGATTGGGCAAGCACGTTCTCTACATAGTTTGGATCACCGACCGTGCCTCTGGCGGCTACTGGCACTCGCTCCCATTCGGCAAACCCCCGCTGGCCGCTGGAATCCACCGTTACGAAAAGAGCGCCGTTATCGAGTCGTACCCTGTACTCATGCAAGCCATTGGCATATCCGTTGAAGCCGCGAAGTGTGTCCAACTCAAGTTGCTCTGGCGTGTAGTCAGGTAATTCCACAGGCAAGGCGGGCAGCCCTTGTGCGGTACGAGCGCGGTTCCATGCAGTCACCAGATTACGAAAACGCTCTCCGCTACGTACGTTGCGAGGGTAGGCGCGGGCAATGCGTTCCTTTTCCAAGTACAGCGCCCATCCGCCGCGCACATTCTCTTTCCAGCTCCAAGTTTGATCGGCAGTAGGTGCAGGGCGTGTCAGTTGGCACAAGCCAACGCCGCCAAGACCATCGCTGCTGTACTTCGGCCAGTTACCCGGCGTCCGGAACTGTTGGAGCGAGCTTTCCTGGCGCATTTTTTTCCGAAACACGGCGCGGTTGGCCCCAATGCTGTTGGCAAAGGCGCGTATGGCTGTGCCAGTGGGATTGGTTCCAGCAATCGTCCATGTCGCCTGAGCGCGCTGCTCTGTCCCTCCAGCTCGCAAAATGACTTGCACCGTCAACACGCCGCCCCGTATTTCGGTGAAGGGTATTCGCCAACTGGCGTTGGCACTTACCTGCGGAGCGATGCGGCTGTGCTGCGTGCTTCTTCCGCCGCCAAAGGTGGCATTGGTGGCTGGTGAACTACCGTCAAAAGCCAACGTGGCCGACCATTCGTATATGGGGGCTGCACCCGAGGGCATAGGCTGGTTTTGTAGCGCCGCCGTCACCACTATGGCGGGCATCTCAGCCTCGGCGGTGATAGAGAAGCGTGGGCCTGTGGGCTGACTGGAAATAACGAGAGGCATGTTGGGTACCGGCTGGGTGTCTCACTCGCTCTCTACGACGCAGCATGTGGATGCGTCGATTGGCACAGCACACAGGTCGGCATGAAGTTAAACGGCCCGCAATTGTCATTTCCAGATTCTCTGGAAACAGGGATTGATCAGCCTGTTGGCTGTATCTGGGTGTGAAAGTCGTTACGCGAATCCAAGTCTGGTTGCGTTTGCTGTGGAGCGCGTTGGGAAGCGGCTTTGGGACTCAACCCGGCAATCTCAGCGCTGCGTTCACCACTTCCACCTGCCGCGCCAGTCTCACCGACTCCGGCTGCGCATTCACCAACGGCTGCAACACGTTCTGCACCGCCGCCCACTGCCCATTGCGCTGCAGTGCATCCAGCCAGATCTGGTGAAACAGATCCCGCTGCGCATGGCTGCCGCCAATCTCCACCAGCCGGGGCAGGGCCACGCCCAGTTTCTCCACCGCCGTCGCCCAGTCGCCCTGCGCATGCGCCAGCAGGCCGTGGGCGGCGGGCACGCACACCTGTTGCCACACGGTGCGCTCCTGCGCCTCGGTGCGGGTGGCGGCGTGGGCGGTGATGTTGTTTTGCAGAGTGCGCGCGGCCTCCATGCGCCCGGCGCGGGCCAGGCCGTAGAGGTATTGCAGGTCCAGGAAGGGCAGCACATGGTCGGCAAGGCGTTGCGCGAGGTGGTTGGCCACGTCGGTCCAGCGGTCGCCCACGTCCACACCCGCCAGCTCCAGCCGGGCGAGCAGGGACACGGCGTTGATCTGGTCCTGGGTGTATTCCTTGACCACGCCCCAGACCTGGCTGTCGTAGAGCGCCAGCACTTCGGCATGCCGGTCCTGCTCCAGCAAAAACAGCGCCTGATGCCACCAGTTGTGCGTGACCATGAAGGAGTTCAGGCCCGTCCAGGTGTCGCCCACGCTGGCCATGAAGTCGGTACCTTCGCGGATGCGGCCCTGGGTCAGCATGATGTGGGCCAGCGCGTGGTGGGCCCAGGGCTCTTTGCGGCACAGGGTGATGGCGTGGCGTGCGGCGCTTTCGGCCTCTTGCAGGCGGTGGCATTGCTCCCAGCCAAAGGCGAGCATGCCGTGCAGGTAGGGCACCTCGGCCGCTGCGGGCAGGGCCTGCAGCGCCAGGCGCAGCATGCCCGGCGAGTCGCCGCGGTTGAACAAATGGTATTGGCCGAGCTTGAGGGAGGCGAGGTCGCGCGGGTGCATGCGGGCTTGCTCCTCGTGCAGCGCAATGGCGCGGGGTAGGTCGCCATCCACCCAGGCGGCGACGGCGGCCACAAAGCGTTGTTCACGCTCGGTAGCCTCTGCGGCGCGGGCCAGGGCCTGGTCAACGAAGGGGCGGGCGTTGCGCGGAGCGTCGGCCGACTCGGCAAACATGTGCAGCGCGGCGCAGCTGGCCTGAACGATGGGGCTGGTGTCGGCCGCCGCGTTCAGCACGTTCACCGCGCGGGCCTCGCAGGCGATGAAGCCTTCTACAAAGTCATTCAGCGCTGTCGCGCTGGTGGCGTCGTGCAGCGTGATGGGGTTGCCCAGGCTGTCGGTCATGCGGGTGTGCGTGGAGGATGGCATGGGGCATTGTTGGGTCGCTGGGCTCAGCCGCCGTTGATCAAGGTCAGGTAGGCGTTGCGGGTTTCGGCCGAGACGGAAGCGACGAGCTGTTCGTGCGGTGTCTGGTGCCGCGCCAACATGCGGGCGCTGGCCACGGTTTTGGACTTGCAGTACCAGTGGCAGGTGTGCTGCATCAGAAACAGCTCGGCCGTCATCATGTAGGCGCGGTCTTTGGGCAACAGGTGGCTGGTGTCCTGCACCACATGGGCAATGCCGCGCGCGTGGATGGCGAGCGCACGACGCACGTCAAAGGTCATGGCGGGCAGCAGCTTGTCGGCAAACGGGATCGGCACGGAGAGCCGACTGACACGGGCGTGGGCTTCGTCCACCTTGGCAAAGTCGGCGGCAAAGCGGCTGAACTGCTCGCTCAGTTGCGACTCGGTGGTACTCAGCAGGCTCCAGATCTGGCTGCGGCGCTCGTCGGTGCTTTCACCCAGGGCGCGCAGGTAGCCGTCGGTCAGCGCCTCCATCAGCTTTTCGATCTGGTAGTTGGCCAGGTGTTTGCCCAGCAGCGCAATGCGCTTGCGCTGCTCTTTGGCGTTGAGCATGAAGGTGCCGGTGGCGATGAGGATCGCCAGGATGATGATGTCCATGCGGTGGTGGGATGGTGGTTTGTGAGGTGGGGGCTCCAGCGGTGGTGCCAGCGTCAGAGCATATTCCCCCAAGGGTACCAACAACAACGCACGACAGATGCAGGGTTATGCCGCAGGCGGCTGGGGCCATGCCCGCTGGGGTTCGCGGATCAGCTCGAACGCGTGCGCCACCTGCAGCACGCCCAGGTCGTCAAAACGTGCGCCCGCAATCTGCAGGCCGATGGGCAAACCAGCGCGGGTGTAGCCGCAGTTGACCGAGGCCGCAGGTTGCTCGGACATGTTGAACGGCACGGTAAAGCCGATGTGTTCCAGCGGGCGCAGCGGGTCGTTGGTGGGCGAGGGCAGCTCGGCCTGGAAGGCGACGTTGGGCGCCACTGGCGAGATCACATAGTCGAACGCGCTACAGGCCTTGACGGCGGCCACGCGCGTCAGGTGGAACTGGTGGCTGGCGGTGAAGACCTCGGTGCCGCTCATGCCGGCGGCACTGTCGGCCCAGGTGCGGATGTACGGCAGCACCTTGTCGCGCCGCGCCGCAGGCAGGGCCTGCAGGTCGATGTGCGAGCGCATGCGCCAGAAGTGGTCCATGCCGTCGAGCATGGCCTGGGTCATGAAGGGCACCATGGGCACGATGGTGGCGCCAGCGGCTTCCATGAGTTTTGCTGCGCGCTCCACGGCGGCCTTCACCTCGGGCTCCACCGGCAGGCCGCAGCCTGCATCCAGCAGCAGGCCGATGCGCAGGCCGCGCAGGCGCTCGGCGCCCTTGTTGAACTGGCTCCAGGCGATGTCCTGGTAGGGCAGGCTCATGCTGTCGCGCGCGTCGGGCTGGCTCAGCACCTGCATCATCAGCGCGGCGTCGGCCACGGTGCGGGTCATGGGGCCGGCGGCGCGGCCGGTGTAGGGCGGGTCAATCGGGATGCGGCCCAGGCTGGGCTTGAGGCTGAAGATGCCGCACCAGCTGGCAGGCAGGCGCAGCGAGCCACCAATGTCGGTGCCGATGTGCAGCGGGCCATAGCCCGCAGCGGCCGCCGCGCCGCCGCCAGCGCTGGAGCCGCCCGGGCCCTTGCTCACGTCCCAGGGGTTGCGCGACAGCGGGTGAAAGGTGGACAGGCCGGATGACAACATGCCGTAGTCGGGCATGGTGGTCTTGGCGACGATGACGGCACCTGCCTCGCGCATGCGGGCGGCAGGGGGTGCGTCGGCGGCAGCGGGCACCAACTCGACGGCGGCCGTGCCCAGCGGGGTGGGGTCGCCTTCGGTGGAGATATTTTCCTTGATGGTGCTGGGCACGCCGTCGAGCAGTCCCTTGGGCTCGCCGCGCAGCCAGCGGGCCTCGGAGGCACGGGCCTGGGCCAGGGCGGCCTCGGGGCGCAGCAGGTAGGTGGCTTTGATGTGGGGCTCCCACCGTTCAATGTGGGCCAGCACGGACTGCGTGACCTCGACCGGTGACAGCTTGCGCTGGCGGTAGGCGGCAATCAGGTCGTGGGCGGGCAGGTCGTGCAGTTCGGTCATGGCGGGGTGGGTGGTCGTCGTAGCGATGTTTATCAATAAAAAAGGCTGCAAGCGCTAGTGGATCAAGCGCTGGCAGCTATTGTTTTAGGAGTCTTGGCTCCTGCACGCGCCGCGTTGCGGCGCGTGGCTGTCAGGACCAGGACAGCGCGGAGATGTCGTTCACGAACACGGGCATGTCTTTCCACAGGCCCTTGAGGTTCTTGTTGGCCACCGTGATCCACTGGTTGGAGTACAGGAAGGCGTGTACCGCATCGTTGGCCAGCAGGCGCTGCGCATCGCCCAGCAGCTTGGCGCGGTCGGCGGGGCGGGCGGCGTTCTTGATCTGGGTGAACAGGTCGTTGAACTTGGGCGAGTTGTAGGCCCAGTAGTAGTCGGGCTTGGCAAAGTTGCCCAGGTCAAAGGGCTCCACGTGGCTGATGATGGTCAGGTCGTAGTTCTTGCTGCCGTAGGTGCCGCTGAGCCACTGCGCCCATTCCACGTTCTGGATCTTGGCGATGATGCCGACCTTGGCCAGCTGGGCAGCCACCACCTCGCCGCCCTGGCGGGCGTAAGGCGTGGGGGGCAGCGTCATGGTCAGCTCCAGCGGTGTCTTGATGCCGGCCTCGGCCAGCAGCTTCTTGGCCTTTTCAGGGTCGTAGGGGTTCACGCCCGTGGTGTCCACGTAGCCAAACGCGCCGGGCACGTAGTGGCTGCCGATGGGTGCGCCGTAGCCGTCGCCCGCGCCTTCGATCACGGCCTTGCGGTCAATGGCTGCGGCAATGGCGCGGCGCACGCGCACGTCGTCCAGCGGCTTCTTGCCGTTGTTGATGGCCACGATGGTTTTGGCGCGCGAGCCGCTGACCACCACCTGGAACTTGGGGTTGGCCTTGAACTGCGCCACGCTGCGCGGCGTGACGCGGGGGAATGCGTCCACGTCGCCCGCCAGCAGGGCAGCCACCTGGGCTGCAGGGTCGGAGATGAAGCGGAAGGTCGCGCGCTTGATCTTGATGGCCTTGGCGTCGCGGTAGCCGTCCCAGGCGGTCAGCACGACCGACGAGCCCTTGTTCCAGGCTTGCAGCTGGTAGGGGCCGGTGCCCACGGGCTTGTTGGCGTTGGTGTCGGCACTCTTGGGCTCCACGATGATTGAGGTGGCCTGGCCCAGCACGAACAGCAGGTCGGGGTCGATCTCCTTGTTGAGCAGCACCACCGTGTAGTCATCCACCACCTGGGTGGTGATGCCGGCAAAGGTGCGCTTGTCCTTGTTGGTGCTCTTCTCGCCGCCCGCGCGGTCGTACGAGAACTTGACGGCCGCAGCAGTGAAGGGCTCGCCATTCTGGAACTTCACGCCACGGCGCAGCTTGAAGGTGTAGGTCTTGAGGTCGGGCGAGACCTCCCAGCTTTCGGCCAGCAGGGGCGACACGCTGCCGTCGGGGTTGATCTTGGTGAGCGTCTCGAAGATGTTGTACTGAACGATTTCGGCGATGGCAGAGGCCGCACCGGCGGTGGGGTCCAGGCCTGGGGGCTCCAGCGTCATCGCCAGCGTCACCGCATCTTTGCGGCCTTGCGCCAGGGCGCCAAGCGAGGTGGTCAAGGGCACAGCGGCGATGGCGCCAGTGGCAAGGACGGTACGGCGGTTCAGCATGTTCGGACTCTCCAGACAAAAAACCAGACAACAACCATAAAGACCCCCGGTGCAATTTGTTACCGGGGAGGAAAGAAGCTTTTTACACCATCACACCTGCATGTGGTTATGCGGTTTTTGCCGTTGCCGCAGTCGCTGCAGCGGCGGCAGCTGCACGGCGTGCCCGTGCCCGGCCGGGCAGCACCTGCGGCACGGCACCCACCAGCGACTGTGTGTAAGGGTGCTGCGCGTTGCGGAACAGCTCGCCAGGCGAGCCACGCTCCACGATGCGCCCCTGGTACAGCACCACCACCTCGTCACAAAGGTGGTTGACCACCGCGAGGTCATGGCTGATGAGCATGTAGGTGATGCCGAACTGCTGCTGCAGGTCCTGCATCAGGTTCAGCACCTGGGCCTGTACCGACACGTCGAGTGCGCTCACAGGCTCGTCGGCCACGATGAGGCGAGGCCGGGTGATGAGGGCGCGTGCAATGGCGATGCGCTGGCGCTGGCCGCCAGAGAATTCGTGAGGGTACTTGCCCAGGTCGTTGGTGCGCAGGCCCACCTGGGCCAGCACCTTGGCGGCCTGCTCGCGCTGCTCGGCGCGTGTGGTCTGGCCTTGCGCCTGCAGTGGTTCGGTCACGATGCGCTCCACGGTCTGGCGCGGGTCCAGCGATCCGTACGGGTCCTGGAACACCATCTGAAAGTCGCGCCGCGCCTGGCGCAACTGCTCGGCTGGCAACTGGTGCAGGTTGCGGCCCAGCAGCTCCACCGTGCCGGAGGTGGGTGCATCGAGCGCCATCACCAGCCGTGCCAGGGTGGACTTGCCCGAGCCCGATTCGCCGACGATGCCGAGGCTGCGGCCAGAGGCAATCGAGAAGTTCACGCCGTTGAGCGCATGCACCTTGCCCGGCGGGCGAAACAGATGCTCGCGGGGCAGTGTGTATTCGCGCACCAGGTTGGTCACCTGGAGCAGCGGCGCGGTGGTTGGCGCGCCGGTGGTGTGGGGTGCCTGGGTCATGCTGCCACCTCGATGGTGTTCACCACGCTCGCACTCTGCGCCTCGGCAATGGCTTCGCGCCGCAGGCAGCGCACCAGGTGGTCGCCATCGGCATCGGTGGCCACCAGCGTGGCCTCGGGCTGCTTGTGGTGGCAGTCATCCACCGTGTAGCTGCAGCGCCCTGCAAACGGGCAGCCAGCGGGCAGGTCCACCAGCTCGGGCACCGTGCCCGGAATGGTGGACAGGCGCGGGCGTTGCCCGGGCGCATGCACGGCACCCAGGTGGGGCCGGGCGGCGAACAGCCCGCGTGTGTAAGGGTGGGCCATGGCCGAGAAGACCGAGGCAGTGGAGCCGCTTTCGACCACGCTGCCGCCGTACATCACCATCATGCGGTCCACGTTCTGCGAGATCACGCCCAGGTCGTGCGAGATGAGGATCAGCGCCATGTTGCGCTCCGCCACCAGGTCGCTGATGAGATCCAGGATCTGCTGCTGGATGGTCACGTCGAGCGCCGTGGTGGGCTCGTCGGCGATCAGCAGGTCGGGCCCGCAGGCCAGCGCCATCGCAATGGTGATGCGCTGGCGCTGCCCGCCCGAGAACTGGTGCGGGTAGGCGTCAAAGCGCTGTGCGGCGTTGGGGATGCCCACGCGGTCCAGCAAGGCAATCGCTTCGGTGCGTGCGGCTGCTGCGTTCATGCCCCGGTGCAGGCGCAGCGGCTCCGCCACCTGGCGGCCAATGGTGTGCACGGGGTTCAGGGCCGTCATGGGCTCTTGGAACACCATGCCAATGCGGTTGCCGCGCATCTTGCACATCTGTGCATCGGTGCGGCCCACCAGCTCTTGCCCATCAAAGCGGATGCTGCCGGTGACCTGTGCGCTCTCGGGCAGCAGGCCCATGAGCGACATGGCGGTGATGGACTTGCCGCAGCCGGACTCACCGATCAGGCCCAGGGTTTCACCGCGCGCCAGCGAAAAGCTCACGCCGCGCACGGCATCGGCGGGGCCCCGGTGCGTCTGCAGGCGGATGCGGAGGTTGGAGACTTCTAACAGAGACATCGTGGAATGCAGGTGGTCTTCGGTGCGGAGCTGTCAGCGTTTGCGGGAGAGGCGGGGGTCGAGCAAATCGCGCAGCCCGTCGCCCAGCAGGTTCAGCCCCAGCACCGCCAGCGCAATCGCCATGCCGGGCCACACCGCCAGCAGCGGGGCCTGGAACATCAACGTCTGTGCCTCGCTCAGCATGCGGCCCCAGGAGGGCTGGGGCGGCTGGGTGCCCAGGCCCAGGTACGACAGGGCGGCCTCGGCCAGGATAGCCAGCGCGAACTGAATGGTGGTTTGCACGATGAGCACCGACAGGGTGTTGGGCAGCACATGCTCCAGCGTGATACGCCAGGTCCCTTTGCCACAAGCCCGCGCGGCCAGGATGTATTCACGCGCCCACACGGCGTTGGCCGAGGCACGGGTGACGCGCGCAAACGTCGGGATATAGAAGATGCCGATGGCGATGATGGAGTTGACGATGCCTGCGCCAAACACCGCCGTCATCATGATGGCCAGCAGCAGCGCGGGGAAGGCAAACGTGAAGTCCGCCAGCCGCATGATGAGTTCTTCCACCCAGCCGCGCTTGGCCGCAGCCAGTAGGCCCAGCGCCGTGCCGATGGTGAGGCCGATGCCCACTGCGATCACGCCCACCAAGATGGAGTTGCGAGCGCCCACCATCAACAGCGAGACCACGTCGCGCCCGAAGGCGTCCGTGCCCAGCCAGTGTGTGCTGGACGGCCCTGCCAGCTTGTTGGCAAGGTCCATTTCGTAGGGCGACCAGGGTGTCCAGACCAGCGACAGTGCAGCAGCCAGCACCAGAAGCAGTGACAGCACGGCACCGATGACAAAGCTGCGGTGGCGCAGCGCGCGGTGCAGCCAGCTCGGGGCGGAGGTAGCTGCGGGGGATGGGGAGGAAATGGCGGCGCTCATGGGGATCAGATATCGGAAGCCTTCACGCGGGGATCGATCACCGCATACAGCACGTCCACGACGAAGTTCACGATGATGACCATAGCGGCGAGCAGCATCACGCAGTTGCGCACGACGATCAGATCGCGGTTGGAAATCGACTGGAAAATCAAACGGCCCAAGCCGGGAAGGTAGAACACGTTTTCCACCACGATGGTGCCCGCCAGCAGTGAGGCAAATTGCAGCCCCATCACCGTGACCACCGGAATCATGGCGTTGCGCAGCACATGGCCCCACAGCGCGGCGCGCTGCGTGAGACCCTTGGCGCGGGCGGTGCGTACAAAGTCTTCACGCAGCACCTCCAGCACGGCCGAGCGGGTGATGCGCGCCAGGATGGCCGCCTGCACCACAGCCAGCGCAATGGCAGGCAGCAGCAGGGCCTTGAGGGCTTCGAGCGGGCTGCCACCCGCGTCTTCCGTCCAGCCCGGAAAGCCGCCGGCCGAGAACCACTGCAGCTTCACCGAGAACAGCAGGATCAGCAGGATGGCGAACCAGAAGTTGGGGATGGCAATGCCGATCTGCGCCAGGCCCATCACGCCCACGTCACCCAGCTTGTTGTGGCGCGCCGCGGCGTACACACCGGCGGCCAATGCCAGCACCGTGGTGATCACCATGGCCATCAGGGCCAACGGCACGGTAAGCGCCAGGCGCTCCAGCACCAAGTCGAGCACGGGCGAGCTGTAGGCGTAGCTGTCGCCCATGTTGCCCACCACCAGGCCGCTCACCCATTGCCAGTAGCGCAGGCTGGCGGGCTGGTCCAGACCCAGCTTGGTGGCCAGAGCCGCCACCGCATCGGGAGAGGCATCGGGACCCATCAGAATCTGCGCGGCATTGCCCGGCAGGATTTCCAGCACCAGGAACACGACGATGGAGGCGCCAATCAACGTGGCCAGGAGGGTGACAAACCGCTTGAGAAAAAACAGGCCCATGGGTGGGGTGCGTTGGCAGGTGGGTCAGACGCAGGGGCGTCAAAATTAATGTGTATACACAGCATAACGGTAAAAACGTCCCCGTCAGCGGTGGTGGGTTGCAGTGTGGCACGCAAGGCACATGCCACCGGCGCGGGATAATACGGAGCATGAACTGCGCCGCTCGCTCCGTTGCCCCTGTTTTTGGCCCTGTGCACTGGGAGGCTGTATGGCGCTGATGATCACGGACGAGTGCATCAACTGCGATGTGTGCGAGCCCGAGTGCCCCAACCAGGCGATCTACCTGGGGCAGGAGATCTACGAAATCGACCCGAATAAGTGCACAGAATGTGTAGGGCATTTCGACGAGCCCCAGTGTGTGCAGGTCTGCCCTGTGGCCTGCATTCCCGTGAACCCGCAGCACGTGGAAAGCCGCGAAACCCTGTGGCAGAAGTTCCAGCGGCTGCAGGCGTCCACGCCGACGTAATTTGAGCCAAACCGACCGCTTGCGCTAGTAGGTCATGCCTTGGGCGCTATTGAATAGATAGCGATATCCACAGCACAACGGCTGCACGGGCTGGTGGCCCCTCAGTCCTCCACAGGCCGAGGGGGCTTGGGGCGGGGCGGTTTGGTGGTGTGGATGAGCAGCGTGGCTTTTTCCATGTCCCCCGCCAACAGAGCGGGGTAGGCCTTGAGCGAGTGGGCGATGCTGTCCTCGATCAGCGTGCGCTGGTCTGGCGACGGTTTCTTGAGCACCCAGTTGGCGACTTCGCTTTTGACGCCCGGATGGCCGATGCCGATGCGCAGGCGCCAGTAGTCGGGCGAGCCCAGCTGTCCGTGGATGTCACGCAGGCCGTTGTGCCCGGCATGGCTGCCGCCGCGCTTGAGCTTGACCTGGCCCGGTGCGATGTCCAGTTCGTCGTGCACCACCAGGATTTCCTCGGGCAGGATCTTGAAAAAGCGCGCCAGCGAGGCCACCGACTTGCCCGAGAGGTTCATGAAGGTCTGCGGTTCCAGCAGCCACACGTTCTGGCCGTGCACCGTGGTGCGTGCCACCAGGCCGTGGTAACTGCGCTCGGGCACCAGCGTGGTCTTGAGTTCGCGCGCCAGGGCATCAATCCACCAGAAGCCGGCGTTGTGCCGCGTGTCCTCGTAGTCTGGCCCGGGGTTTCCCAGGCCTACAAACAGCTTGATCATGTGCGGGATTATCGGTGGCTGGGGGTGGAGAAAGGCCGTCAGCATTGCTGCCGCTGCCTGAGGATGCAGTCGGCGAGAGAGAGGTGCGGCGTGCAAAGTGCGCCACACCAATGAAAACGGCCCACGCAAGGTGGGCCGTTTCGTGGTCAACACCGCAAAGCGGGTTGACCGGGTGAAGTGATCGAGGTCGTTGACCGGCGAATTACTTCTTGCCCTTGCCCTTGCCCTTGGCATCGGCAGCAGGAGCGGCTTCAGCAGGGGTCTCGACGACCACGACTGGAGGCACCACGGACACCAGCACGGGGTTGTTGTTCTGGCCACCGCGGACCTTGGCCACCACGCCCTTGGGCAGCTTGATGTCCTTCAGGTGCAGGGAAGCACCCTTTTCCAGCTTGGACAGGTCCACAGCGATGAATTCGGGCAGGTCCGAAGGCATGCAGGTCACGTCCAGTTCGTTCACGATCGGGTTGACCATGCACTTGTCCACCTTGACGGCGTTGGACTCTTCTGCACCGCTGTAGTGCAGTGGCACCTTCAGGTGCAGCTTGGTCTTGTCGTCCACGCGCTGGAAGTCGATGTGCAACACCAGTTGCTTGTAGGGGTGGTATTGCACGTCACGCAGCACAACCTTGGACGTGGCGCCAGCCACTTCCATGTCCAGCACGCTGGAGTGGAACGCTTCCTTCTTGAGGGCGTGCCACAGTGCGTTGTGGTCCACCTCGATCAGTTGTGGTTCGGTAGCACCACCGTACACGATGCCAGGCGTCTTGCCCGAATTACGCAGACGGCGGCTCGCACCCGTACCCTGCTTGGCGCGCTCAAAAGCGACGAAGTTCATAGTTAGCTCCTGAAGAGGGTAGACCGCGACCAGTCGTACCCCGATTAAAAAAGACCTGTGACGCCTTCATGGCGGCAGGCCTGCGCATTGCTCTCGAACAGACAAGCCTCCCGAAGGAGGCCTGCGTGCAATCCGACTGCAACGCTCCCGGGGGAGCGTGTCAGAACAGGTTGTCCTGGTCCGAGAACAGACTCATGACCGACTCACCCTTGGCAATGCGCTGGATCGTTTCGGCGATCAGCGGGGCCACGGAAAGTTGGCGAATCTTGGAACATCCCTTGGCGTTGTCGCTCAGCGGGATGGTGTTGGTCACCACGACTTCATCGAGGGCTGTGCCCTTGGCGATGCGTTCGATGGCAGGACCCGAGAAAATGGGGTGCGTGCAGTAGGCGTACACCTTCTTGGCACCGCGCTCCTTGAGCACTTCGGCAGCCTTCACCAGCGTGCCGGCGGTGTCGATCATGTCGTCCATGATCACGCAGTTGCGGCCTTCGATCTCGCCGATCACGTGCATCACTTCCGACACGTTGGCCTTAGGACGGCGCTTGTCGATGATGGCCAGATCGCAGTTCAGTTGCTTGGCCAGGGCGCGTGCGCGCACCACGCCGCCCACGTCGGGGGAGACGACGATCAGGTCTTCGTAGTTCTTCTGGCGCAGGTCGCCCAGCAGCACCGGCGACGCATAGATGTTGTCCACGGGAATATCGAAGAAGCCCTGGATCTGGTCAGCGTGCAGGTCCATGGTCAGCACGCGGGCCACGCCCACGGCTTGCAGCATGTTGGCCACCACCTTGGCCGTGATGGGCACACGGGTAGAGCGGGGGCGACGGTCCTGGCGGGCGTAACCGAAATAAGGAATCACGGCGCTGATGCGCTCAGCCGACGCGCGCTTGAGCGCATCGACCATGATCAGCAGTTCCATGAGGTTTTCGTTGGTGGGTGCGCAGGTGGACTGCACCACGAAAACATCACGTGCGCGCACGTTTTGTTTGATTTCGACGGTGACTTCACCGTCAGAGAATCGACCCACGTCAGCCGCACCGAGGGTGGTGCCGAGGTGTTGGGCAATTTCAGCTGCCATGCCAGGATTGGCATTGCCGGTGAAAACCATGAAGTCGGGGTGGTTGGCTTGCATGAGCGTCCCAGCAGTCTGAAATAAAAGCCCGTACGCGGAAAGCGTTTGGCAGGGGAAGAAGGATTCGAACCTTCGCATGCCGGAATCAAAATCCGGTGCCTTAACCAGCTTGGCGACTCCCCTACACAGGTCAATTGCCGAGGGCAACCAACCTTAAATTTCTCCTGATGCCCAACCTGCCAGAGGATGAACCATCAGATTTTCACATGCCTTCACTTGCCAGCCCTCGGGGGCTCCGCTCAAGTCAACTGCGTGTGACATATGCGCAAACACCGCACTGCCTGAGCCTGTCATTCTGCCTTTGAGGCCGCGATCTTTGAGCCATTCAATGGCTTGCAAAACATCGGGGCAAAGAGCCTGAGCAACTGGCTGCAAGTCGTTTCGACCGAAGTCAAAGTATGCTGCAGCAAAGCCTAAGATTGTAGCACTATCTGAATCGCGTTTCAAACTTGGTGACGAAAAAATTTCTTTTGTCTCCAAACCTGCTGCGGGCTTCATGATCACAAAGCTCGCTTGCGGTAGCTGGTGCACTTTCTCAAGCGGCATGATTGTCTCACCAATTCCCTCCACCCAAGCGTTGTGGCCGCATAAAAAAAACGGGACGTCAGCGCCCAGCTGCAAACCGATCTTTGCCAATGCGTGTCTTGGCAGGTTCAGCCCCCACAGCCGGTTCAAAGCCAGCAGCGTGGTGGCGGCATCCGAAGAGCCGCCTCCCATGCCTGCCTGCGCAGGCACGCGTTTCAGAACGCCAATGTGAGCGCCCTCACGGCAGCCCGTTGCGGCCTGCAGTGCATGTGCAGCGCGGACCGAGAGGTCCACCTCGGGTAGCGCTGTGGACAGGTCTTCCCGCGAAATCAATCCATCCGTGCGGCGTTGAAAGTGCAGGGTGTCGCACCAGTCCACAAGCATGAACACGGACTGCAGCAGGTGATAGCCGTCAGCACGCCGTCCGGTGATGTGCAAAAAAAGATTGAGCTTGGCCGGGGCTGGCACGTCATACAAGGCTTGCATGGGGCGAAAGAGTGGGGAGCGAGGTTTTGCTGTGCGAACGGCTCTGCTGGCCGCAGCAGTTTGCAGGCCGTCAGGGAGTCAGCGCAATGCGCAGCGTGGCGGTAGGCTGCGGGTCGCTGCGGCGTGCCGTCAGCCGCCCGTCTGCAATGCCGGTAAGGTCTGCTTGCCACCCCGTCGCACTGGCCTGGGTGCCCTTGAGCCAGCTGAACAAGGCGGTCACGGGAATGCGAGTGCCGGTCACGTCCTGGAGCAGCGTGTCCAAGGAATCAGAGGTACGGGTGTCCTGACCGCTAAGCAGCTGCGCGTGACCATCTTTCCAGTCGAGTTGCGCAATGCGATTGCCGAAGGGGCTGAGCAAAACGAGTCCCCCCGCCTGGGCGGTGCCGCGCAGCTCGAACATGGCAGAAAAAGACTGCGAGGCCTGCCCGTCGATCTGCAGGGCAATGCGCCCACTCCAGCTGTCTTCGTCCAGGGGGGCTTTGGCTATCGGCTGCGCACAACCTGCGAGCCACAGCGCCCACAACACCAGCCACCATGCCCACCGTTGGGGAGGAGTCCGTGGCCGACTGTTTGAAGTGGCGCTGAAAAGGCCTTGCATCAGAGGGAGGCCCCGAGGCGTTTCAGGGTCTCTTTGAGGGTGTCGTTGTCAGGACTGGCACGCTGACCTTCTTTCCAGACGCGTGTTGCACCGTCCCTGTCGCCCATGCTCCAGAGCACCTCACCCAGATGTGCAGCAATCTCCACATCGGGCCGTGCCTTGAAGGCTACTTCGAGGTGTTTGCGGGCGTCTGCCTTGTTGCCGAGGCGAAACTCCACCCAGCCAAGGCTGTCTAGGATGAAGGGATCGTTGGGGGCGAATTCCAATGCCTTCAGGATGAGCTGTTTGGCCTCGTCCAGCCGCACTCCGCGGTCTGCGAGCGAATAGCCAAGGGCGTTGTAGGCGTGGTGGTACTCTGGCTGGCGTGCGATCACCTGACGCAACAGCTTCTCCATCGTGTCTGGCTGGCCCGCCTTTTCGGCCAGCATGGCCTGGTCGTAGACCAGTTCGGCGTCGTCCGGGGCCAGGGCCACCAGTTCGACTTGTACCTTGTAGGCTTCCTGGTACAGGCGCTGGTCGCGTAACAGCTGCACTTCGGCCATCAGCTTCATGCGTTGGCTGTCTGCTGAATTGCCTGGCAGGTTGCGCAACAAGGCCCGCGCCTGGGCGAGCTTGCCCTGGCGTGCCAGCAATGATGCGCGGCGCGTCTGCGCACCAAAGACTTCTTCTGCGTTGTCGATCCGTGCGAGCCACGCTTCTGCGCCTGCAAAGTCTTTCTTTTTCTCGGCAATCTGCGCGTGCAGCAAGTACGCTTGCGTGAGGCTCTTTCGCCGCAGGTCGGTGTCACCAGATGCAGATGCCAGTTCCATGAACCGTTGCAGCGATGCCTCTGCGGCAGGCAGGCGGTTGTCCTGGTACTGCAAGGTGGCGGCCACCAACCACGCCTCTGCCAAGTCAGGCTTTTCCTTGGTGACCGTCTCCAACTGGCGACTGGCCTCTGGGTAGCGCTGAAGGCCCAGCAATACCCTGGCATACGCCATGCGCAGGTCCGGGATGGGTTGTCTGGACAGCGTTTGCATCACGATGGGCTCTGCGTCCAACAGGCCTTCGTCCATCAGCTCCAGCGCCAGCCGGGCCGCGCTTTCGCTGGCATTGTCCAGGCTCTGTGCCCTGCGTGCTGCGTCGAGCGCACCGGCCTTGTCGCCCGCTGCAAGCCTCAATCGACCCAGCGACACCCAGGCCTCGGGTCCGGTGGCAGGGTTGGTGAGTTCATTGACCAGGGCCTGTTCCACCACCTTGGCGGCCAGCGCTTTGTCACTCGCGCGTCCATACAGTTGTGGCAAAGATGCCAGCGCTGACGTCTTGGTCCTAGGAGAGGCTTGTGCAAGTTCCTGGCGCAGCAAGTCCGGTGTTTCGGCGATGCGGTTCAATGCGATCAGGATCTGCAGCACATACTGATTGGCCTCGCGCGACTGTGGCAGGGCTTCCTTCCAGGCTCGGGCTGCAGCCAGGGCGTATTCGCCTGATCGTGATTGCAAGGCAATGTCTGCAGCCCTTTGGTAGAGCTGCCCGTCAGCGCTTCGGCGCGCAGCCTCCAGCATGAACGCGTAGCCTGCGCCTGGGTCCCCAGTTCGTGCACTGATCTCGCCCAGAAAGATTTCGTAGAACAGCTCTGCGTCCAACGCGGGGTTGGACTCTACCGGAGGGGGCTCGCTCGGGGGGCGGCTTTCACCGGCGGGCTTTTGGGCCCAAGCTGAGTGGGCGGACGCCGCAATCACGGTGACCAAGGCGACGGTACGAAAGCTGTGGGATAACACCATCGGGCCATAATAATCCATGCCTGTTAAGCCGTTGCCCGGTTGTTTGTATGCCTGAGTTGCCTGAAGTGGAAGTGACGCGGCGCAGTTTTGCTACCGCGATCGCTGGAGCCCGGATCGAGGCTGTGATGATGGGCAAGCCCCTGCGGTGGCCTCTGGGTTGTGACCCGCAGTTGCTGGGAGGCCAACAAGTGGTCGGATTGCGCCGGCGGGGCAAGTATCTGTTGCTCGATATGAACCAAGGCGTTCTGCTTCTGCATTTGGGGATGTCGGGTAGCCTGCGTTTTGCTGCAGACATGCCAGAAGCGGGGGGGCATGACCACTTTGACCTTGTCACCGACCGGGGCACGCTGCGCCTTCATGACCCGCGCCGATTTGGCGCGGTGGTCTATGCGCCATCAGAGAACTCGCCGGTAGCCGCCAAATTGCTGGGCGGCTTAGGTATGGAACCCTTGTCTGAGGAGTTTCTACTTCCGACTTTTCAGGCAGGACTCAAGAAAAGCCGGATGCCTATCAAACAGTTGCTTCTGGCGGGGCGCGTGGTCGTGGGGGTCGGGAATATCTACGCCTCTGAGGTGCTTTTTTTGTCTGGCATCCGTCCTACTACCGTTGCATCACGCATTGGTCCGGTACGAGTACATAAGCTGCATCAGGCCATTCGCTCGGTGCTGGCCCGCGCTGTGGAGATGGGCGGTAGCACGCTGCGCGATTTTTCGAATGCCGAAGGAATGGCTGGCCACTTTCAGACGGCCGCGAACGTGTATGGCCGCGATGGTCAGCCTTGCCATGTATGCGGTACAGCCATCGAGCTGATTCGCCAGGGACAGAGAAGCACTTACTTCTGCCGCCAGTGCCAGCACCCATAGATGCTGCCGTCCGATGGACGGTTTGTGACAGCTGGCGGACGGTCGATGCTATATTTTGTATATACCTGCCTCGCGGGCCATCCATAGATCTCTGGGAGCAAAGTGGGACCTTCATTCAACGAACAGTTTGACCAGCATGGCGTCTGGCGACGGGAGTTCGCCCAGCAGCTCAAACGGCTGGCCGATTGGATGGCCACGCACGACCTGATGGATGCAGCAGTGCAAGAGCGCCTGCAGCGGCTGGAAGAGCAGGTACGCAGCGACAAGGTCATGGTGGCGTTTGTGGCGGAGTTTTCGCGTGGAAAATCCGAACTGATCAACGCGATCTTTTTTGCTGACTATGGTCGCCGCATCATGCCTGCCAGTGCGGGCCGCACGACCATGTGTCCCACCGAACTGGGGTATGACGCCAATGTTGCACCCAGCTTGCGGCTATTGCCCATTGAGACTCGACTTCAGATGCAGAGCCTGGCGGAGTGGCGGGTCAAGACCGACCGTTGGCAGGAAATCCCGCTGGATGTTGGCAACGCCGACCAGATTGCCAAAGCACTGGAAAAAGTGGCCGAGGTTCGCAAGGTCAGTCTGGACAATGCGCGTGCGCTGGGTTTCTGGCATGACGATCTGACAGATGAAAACCCTGTGCCTGACGCGCAGGGCTTGGTAGAGGTGCCCATGTGGCGCCACGCCATCATCAATATCCCCCATCCGCTCCTGAAGCAGGGTTTGGTGATTCTGGATACGCCTGGCCTGAACGCAGTGGGTGCAGAGCCCGAGCTGACGGTCAACCTCATCCCCCAGGCGCATGCAGTGGTGTTCATCCTGAGTGCCGACACCGGGGTGACGCGCTCTGACCTGTCGATCTGGCGCGAGCACCTGGCCATCTCGCCCGAGAGCATGGAAGCGCGTTTGGTGGTGCTGAACAAGATCGACACCCTCTGGGATACGCTCAACACCGCCGAGCAGGTCCAGGCGCAGATGGAGCGCCAGTGCGCGACTTCCGCCGAGATGCTCGGCGTGTCTCTAGACCGTGTGGTGCCTGTGTCTGCGCAAAAAGGCCTGGTGGCCAAGATCACTGCGGACGACGTTTTGCTGGAAACCAGTGGACTGCCAGCGTTGGAAGAGGCCCTTGCCAAAGGCATCATGGGCAGACGGCAGTCCATACTGCGCGCTGCGGTAGCGGCAGGGGTGGCGAGCCTGCGTACAGAAACGTCGCGGGTCATCAATATCCGACGCCGCGACCTCGATGACCAAATGGCCGAGTTGCGCAGTCTGCGGGGTAAGAACGCATCGGTGATCGAATCCATGCGCCATCGCATTGAGCAGGAGCAGCGTGAGTTTGATCTCAGCACTGCCAAGATCCAGGCGGTGCGTGCGGTTCACCTCAAGTTGCTGCGTGACGTTTTTCAGCAGTTGGGCGCCAAGGCGCTCAAAGCAGAGCTGGCTGAGCTGGCCCAGACATTGCAGCAAAAGGGGCTCAAGCTGGGCGTGAAGAAAATATACGTCCAGACCTTTGACAAACTGCGCGGCACCTTGGACAAGGCGCAAGCCTCTGGTACCGAGATTCAGGCCATGCTCAGCGGGACCTTCAGGCAGCTCAATGCAGAGTTCGGTTTTTCTTTGCAGGTGCCCACGCCGCCGCAGCTTGAACACTTTGCGCAAGACCTGCACCAGATCGAGCAGAGTCATTTGCAGTACCTGGGTATGGGCAATGCTCTCAAGTTGGCGCAACCCGAGTTTGCGGAGCGCCTAGTGCGCGCGCTGGCCATGCGTTTGCGCACGGTGTACGAGTCAGCGGCCAATGATCTGGAACTGTGGAGCAAATCAGCCACTGCGCAATTGGACGCACAGCTGCGAGAACGGCGTCGCAGCTTTGCTCGCCGCATGGAGGCCGTAGACCGCATACAACAGGCTGCCAGCGGCTTGGTGGAGCGCATCTCGGAGATCGAGGCTGGCGAGGAGGAACTCGGCCAGTTGGAGAACAAGTTGCATGAGCTGACTTCCAAGTTGGTGGCTCTGCCAGGGGCTGCACCGGCATTGACTGACGCGCATCCGGTTTCCGCATGAGTGCTGAATCCCGGGAGGGTGTGGCCGCGCGGGTAGTCGCTTGGCAAGCTGTACATGGGCGCAACCATCTGCCCTGGCAACAGACCCGCGATCCATACCGGGTTTGGTTGTCGGAGATCATGTTGCAGCAGACTCAGGTCACCACAGTGCTGGACTACTACGCCCGCTTTCTGGGCCGATTTTCTGATGTGAGCGCACTGGCGGCAGCCCCTCAAGATGAGGTCCTGGGCTTGTGGAGTGGTTTGGGCTACTACAGTCGTGCACGCAATCTCCATCGCTGCGCTCAGCAGATCATGACCGACCATGGTGGCGCCTTCCCGCGAAAGGCGTCGCTATTGGCGTCTTTGCCGGGCATTGGGCGTTCAACCGCAGGCGCTATTGCCGCGTTTTGTTTTTCAGAGCGCGTGCCCATTCTGGATGCCAACGTGCGGAGGGTGCTCACGCGCCTGCTGGGCTTTGGCCAAGATCTGGCTTCTGCCAAGAACGAACGCCTTCTATGGGAGCATGCCGATGCGCTGTTGCCAGTGCGCGATCTTGATGTGGCGATGCCCCGTTACACCCAGGGCTTGATGGACTTGGGGGCGTCCCTGTGCACACCCCGCTCTCCAAAATGTTCCGATTGCCCTTTGGTGGGCGATTGCGCAGCTTTCAAGGAGGGGGATCCTGAACGCTATCCCGTCAGAACCCGCAAACTGTCACGCCGGGCTGAATCATGGCAATTGGTGATCCTGCGCGATGGCAAGGGGCGCATCTGGCTGCAACGCCGCCCACCCACTGGGATCTGGGCGGGAATGCACTGCGTGCCCGTGTTCGCTGACCTTGAGTCGCGGGATGTTTTTGTGAGTGCTTTGGGTAGCAATGGGCAGTACGCGCAGCAAGAGCTGCAGCCATTTGTGCATGTCCTCACGCACCGGGACTTGCATCTTCACCCGTTGTTGATACAGACCGACGGAATGGTGCCTCCTGTGGAGGGCGGAGAGTGGCTGGGGCAAGATCAGTGGTCCTTGGTGGGGTTGCCGGCGCCCATTCGTAAGTTGCTGGACACCACGCAATCTTCGCTATGGTGAACCCAAACGGCGGCGCTCTCTCAGTCGCGGGGGGCTCGTCTCGTTTCGTTGGCGCCAAGCTCCACAACTTGTTCCCCAGAAGTTTGGCTCCAAGAGCTCGCTTGTGAAGGCAATGGTCAGCGCCCATCCAGTTCACGATGCCGCTTCAATGCAGTCCATCGGTCGCTGAACGCTTGTGCCAGTTTCTCCACCAAATAGACAGAGCGGTGTTGTCCACCGGTGCAGCCGATGGCTACGGTGACGTAGCTTCGGTGATTGCGATCCAGCATGTCCAGCCAGTGTGCTAAAAATTTTTCAATGTGGGCCCGCATCAGGTCCACCTCGGGTTGCAGGTCCAGAAAGTCAGCCACCGGCTGGTCCAGTCCTGTGAGGTCCCGGAGCGCGATCTCATAGTGTGGGTTGGGCAGCATGCGGACGTCGAAGACGTAGTCGGCATCCATGGGAATCCCGCGTTTGAAAGCAAATGACTGAAAAACCAAGGTTAATTGCCCTTGCGCCGTGGACATCAGGCCTTTGACATAACTTTGCAACTGGGAGGCGCGGATGGTGCTGGTGTCGATCACGTGTGACTGTTCGCGCAGTTCAGCCAGCAACTCCCGCTCCAGCTCAATGATCTGAACTAAGGCCCTGCGTCCTTGCTGGAGGTCGTCGTGCGACAGGGGATGGCGGCGGCGCGTCTCGGAGAAACGCCGCACCAGGGTATCGATCGTGGCATCCAGAAAAAGGGATTTCACGGCCACGCCCTGACTGCGCAAACGGCTCAACTCTTGAGGCACTTGATGCAAGGACGTTGCGCTGCGGACATCCACTGCAATGGCTACGCGGTTGCCATGGTGTTTGTGTTCGAGCGCTACGAAGGCTGGCAGTAGCTCCGGCGGCAGGTTGTCTACGCAGTAGTAGCCAGCATCTTCCAGTGCGTGCAAGGCGACGGATTTTCCAGATCCCGACATGCCCGTGATGACAACAATTTCAAGGGCCATCAGCGTTTCCTAGCGGCGTTAGATGAGGGGGCGGGTGGGATAGGCGTAGTGACCAATGCCGGTGCCGCAGTACCCAGCATTTCGCGCGCGTGCGCCAACGTGGTCTCGGTAGCGCGCTCCCCACCCAGCATGCGGGCGATTTCTGCCACACGCTCGTCTTGCTGCACAACCAGCACGGTGCTGGTTGTGCCTTGAGCGCTTTTGTTTTTTGCCACCTTGAGGTGGTGATGCGCACATGCTGCTACTTGGGGCAGGTGAGTTACTGCCAGCACTTGGCGGTCGCGTCCCAGCAGCTGCATCAAACGTCCCACGGTTTCGGCGACTGCGCCACCCACGCCGGAGTCCACCTCGTCAAAAATGAGTGTGGGGGCTGAGCCCAATTCACTGGTTGTGACTGAGATAGCCAGCGAAATGCGGGACAACTCCCCGCCGGAGGCGACTTTGCCGACCGCCTTGGGGGTCATGCCGGGGTGTCCCGCAACCAAAAACACGACATCATCGATCCCGTCGGGAGAGGGGTCTGACGCCTTCGTCACTGACACCTCGAATTTGCCGCCCTCCATCCCAAGACCTTGCATGGCCTGAGAGATGGACACGGAGAGCTTTGGTGCTGCTTTGGCGCGAGCCAGAGACAGTGCGCGCGCCGCCGCTTGGTACGCCTTGGCGCTGGCGGATTCGTTGGCTTGCAGCTTTTCCAGATCGGTGGCGGCATCAAGCTGGCGCATGGATGCTTTCCAGTCCTTGAGCAGAGCGGGTAGTTCTGCAGGAGGGCGTTTGTACCTGCGAGCCAGTCCCATCCACAAGGACATGCGTTCGTCCAGTTCTGCCAAACGTTGGGGGTCAATGTCCGCATGGCGTAAATAGGTGTGCAGAGAATGCACTACGTCTGTCGTCTGCGCCAGACTCGACGCCAGGATATCGGCCAGATTGGCGAACTCTGGCTCAATGTGTTCTTGCGCCTGAAGCAGCGAATGTGCGTGGGTCAGTGCGGAAACGGCTCCCGCGTCGTCTTCTTGCAAAGCTTGAAGCGCTCCATGGGCCCCATCCAGCAACGCCTGCGCGTGCGATAGGCGCTTGTGTTGCGCGTCAAGATCCTCCCACTCCAGGTCGCCTGGCGCGAGCTTGTCCACTTCGCTGATTTGCCACTGCAGGCGCTCGCGCTCTTGCTGAAGCGTTGCCTGTGCTGCGCGTGCCTGCTGCAATGCCTTGAGGTCAGCGCGCCATTGCGTCCAACGCGATGCTGTATCGCGGGTATTCACACCGGCAAAAGCGTCCAGCAAGCCGCGCACCGACTCTGGGCGGGTCAGGCTTTGCCATGCGTGCTGACCATGGATGTCGAGAAGCATCTCGCCCAAGGCACGTAACTGTGAAGCTGTCGCTGGTGTCCCATTGATCCAACCGCGGCTCTTGCCCTGTGTGTCGACGGTACGGCGCAGTAGCAGCCAGTCATCGGTTTCAAACCCGGCTTCCTCCAGCCATGGGCGGGCATGGGCAGGGCATTCGAATTCCGCGCAAATGTCGGTCTTGCTGCATCCTTCCCGTACTACCCCGGCATCCGCGCGTGCTCCCAGTGCCAGTTGCAATGCGTCAATCAAGATGGACTTGCCCGCCCCGGTTTCACCAGTCAACACGGTAAAGCCGCTGCGCAAGTCAAGTTCCAGCGTTTGAACGATCACAAAATCCCGCAGTGTTATCCGCCGCAGTGCCATGGTCATGAGCCCCCTTCGTTCCAGCGCAGCTTCTTGCGCAAAGTCGCGAAGTAGTTCCAGCCTTGAGGGTGTAGAAATCGCACGCGATGCTCAGAGCGTTTGACGAGGATGCGGTCGCCATGCAGCAAGGACGCAAGGGACTGCATGTCGAAGTTCGCGCTGACATCGCGCCCGCTCACTACTTCGACAGCCACCTCAGTCGCATCGGAGAGCACGATGGGGCGGTTGGACAGCGTATGTGGCGCTATAGGAACCAGCACCCAGCCCGGGATGGATGGGTGAAGCATGGGCCCGCCCGCAGACAACGAATATGCGGTCGATCCGGTGGGGGAAGCAATGATGAGGCCGTCGGCCCTTTGATTGGCCACAAACTGCCCACCAACTTCGACACGCAATTCCACCATGCCCGATGTCGCGCCACGGTTGACCACCACATCGTTCATGGCCAAGGCTTCGAACACCACACGTTCATCGCGAACGACTGTTGCGTGCATTAAAGGCCGCTGGTCTTCTTCGTATGCACCTCGCAGCATCGGTGGCAATGTGGTCTGATAGGTGTCGAAGGGAATGTCAGTGATGAATCCGAGCCGGCCCTGATTGATGCCGATCAGCGGCGTTCCAAAACGCGCCAAGCGTCGGCCAATGCCGAGCATCGTCCCATCCCCCCCCACCACCAGCCCCAAATCGCACCGTGCACCGATCTGGTCTACATTCAAGGAAGGGTAGTGTGTCAATCCGGTATTGCTGGCGGTCTCCGCTTCCAGCACCACCTCACATCCCTGGCGCTCCAAGAAATGCGCAATATCCTCCAAAGCCCGGCGAGAGCCATCACCGGGGGCGCCTGCAGCTGAAGTCTGGTACTTGCCTATAAGTGCGACATGGCGGAAATTGGACGTCATCGCGAAATTACATCATTAAAATCATTCCATGCTCGATGACCGTGCCAAGTTGTTGCTCAAAGCCCTGGTCGAGCGTTACATCGCTGATGGGCAGCCCGTAGGGTCGCGTACCCTTTCCCGCGCGTCCGGGTTGGATTTGTCGCCTGCCACGATACGAAACGTGATGGCGGACCTGGAAGAGCTAGGGCTGATTGCGAGTCCCCATACCTCCGCTGGCCGTATTCCTACAGCGCGTGGATACCGTTTGTTTGTGGACACGATGCTCACGGTGCAGCGGGAGTCTGTCATGCCGCCCCAGCTGGCACCTGAACAGCCGCAAAAAGTCATCGCCAACGCCGCACAGCTGTTGTCCAACCTCTCCCAGTTCGTTGGAGTGGTGATGGCACCTCGGCGTACCTCGGTATTTCGCCACATAGAGTTTCTTCGACTCTCCGAAAAGCGCTTCCTCGTGATCATCGTGTCGCCGGAAGGTGACGTACAGAATCGCGTGATCTTCACCGAGGTGGATCACTCCCAGTCGCAACTGGTAGAGGCCTCCAACTTCCTGAATGCCCACTACGCCGGACTCGCAATGGAGCAGGTGCGAGAACGTTTGAAGTCCGAGGTCGATGTATTGCGCGGAGAGATTGCATCGCTTATGCAGGCGGCAGTCAACGTAGGCTCAGAGGCACTGTCCGAGGCGCAGGACGAGGTGGTGATTTCTGGAGAGCGCAACCTGCTGTCCGTCAGTGATTTCTCCAGCGACATGGGCAACCTGCGTAGGGCATTTGACTTGTTTGAGCAGAAGACACAAATCCTTCGCCTTCTGGACATCTCCAGCCAAGCGGAGGGGGTGCGCATCTACATCGGTGGCGAGAGCAAGGTTGTGCCCTTTGAAGAGCTTTCGATCGTCAGCTCCCCCTATGAGGTTGATGGCAAGGTGGTGGGGACTTTGGGCGTGATTGGTCCTACGCGCATGCCATACGACCGCATGATCCAGATTGTGGACATCACCTCCAAGCTGGTGTCCAACGCGCTCAGCCACCGCAAGTAAGCCCCTACAATACGGCGCTTGCCCCGTTGTATAGCGCTGGAGCATGGCTTGGGGGCGTTAGCTCAGTTGGTTAGAGCAGAGGACTCATAATCCTTTGGTCGTTGGTTCAAGTCCAACACGCCCTACCACCCTAGCTCGCAGGGTGCATGTATCGGCAAACGATGTGTTTTGTGATCCAAATCGCTCAGTTTGTTTTTGGAGCCTTCATCGTGCATTACAATCTCGGCTTGCGTTGAATTGACTGTCTGTTTGTATGGCCTGATCCAGGAAAGCAATCAGAAAGAAAGCAAATTTCAAGGGTTGCCAAGAAATCATGCTATAATTCGAAGCTTAGCGGCTGTAGCTCAGCTGGATAGAGTACTTGGCTACGAACCAAGGGGTCGTGGGTTCGATTCCTGCCAGCCGCACCAACAGGTAAGCCCTGATATCGAAAGGTATCAGGGCTTTTTCCTTTTCAGGCCTCGGGTGCCTGGCTCACGCGCTGCGTGAGTTTCTGCGTGACTTTCCCAAGCCACGCAGCCTTTCTAGCCGTTGACCACCCGCAGCAGGGTGGTTCTGTCGAAGGTCTCTTTCACCTTGTTCGCCATCTCCACCAGCCTGGCAATCGTGGCCGTGGCGTAGTGTTGCGGCATTCCCTCGATGGCGTGGCCCAGTAGCAACGCCCGATCCTCTTCCGGCACGCCTGCATCCCTCAAGCGCTGGCCGAAGGTGTGCCGCAGATCGTGAACGCGCATGCGCTCCAGCCCTGCGGCCGCCCTGGCGTTCTGAAACGCAGTGTTGTTCATCGTTGCGACGGGCTTGTAGTCCATCGCCGGGGCCAGGTGGTGGTTCTTGACCCTCTCCCGCCGGTAGGTGAACACAAAGTCCGGGTGCAGGCCCCTGCAGGCCTCCACGATGCTCCAGGCCACATCGTTCAAGATCAGCACGTGAGTGCGGTTGGTCTTGAACTCTGCAGGCGGAATCACAAACACACTGCGTCCCAGCTCGGGCACCGGCCGTTCCCACTCCCACCGCAGCCTGCACACGTTGGCATCGCGTGCCCCCGTGCTCAGGGCGAACAGAACCATTCGCTGCAGGTGCACCGGCAGCCGCGGCAAAAGGTTTGCCTGCTGCTGCCAGGTGATGGGGTAGGGCTGGCGCCTGGTGGCCTTCTCGTCCAGCATCTCGATCAGCGGCGCGGTCGCCAGCCACGGCTTGCCGTTGGTTCGCCACAGGCGAGCAGCTCGATTCATGATCGTGCGCGCCACCTCCAGCGTCCGGTTCACCGTGGAAGGCTTCACCTCGTCTTCGTCCAGTCGTTCATCAATGAAGGGCTGCAGGGAGTCATTGCAAATGTCCACCAGTGCCATGCTGCCGATATAGGGCAGCAGCAGGGCCACGTGATAGGCGACCGTCTCCAGCGAGCGCAATTTCTTGCGCTCGCTCTCGATCAGGTACTTTTGCGCAGCAGCTGCAAACAGCTGTTGATCGCCGCTTCGAAGTTGGTTTTCCCGTTCGGCATCAAGCTCGGCCTGGCGCTGCCTGAGCCAGCTTTCTGCCTCATCTTGGGAGACCTTCCCGAGCCGCTCGAAGATCCGCGAGCCCTTGTATTGCTTATCGACGCTCCGGCTGCCATCGCTGGCCAGCTGGATTCCTTTTGTCCTAGTTCGCATGAAATCGCTCCTTTCTCGGTGCGACCAGGGCGCCCACGAGACTCTTTATACCGGTTCGCCCACTCGTCCAGCTCCAGCCGGTCGAAGGCTTTCCCACGCTTGCCAATCGGGATCACTGTCAGGGAAGGCCGCACCTCGTCCGTGAACCTGTTGCGGTCCATGCCCAGATAGGCCGGCGCCTGGCCGGCGCGGATGAAGCGCGGCTGCATCATTCGGCTATCGCCTCCTTTGGCACGTTGAAGAAGCCCAGGCGCCCCTTGAACGGAACGAAAGGCAAGGTGCGGCCGTTGCGCAGGACGAACCCGTAGGAACCCTCCTGTTTCCACCGCGAGTTGTGATCGGTCACGCAATCGACCACATCCGCCCAGCCGACAAGGCCGCCGCGCTCCAGCTTCTCAAAGGGGGGGATTTCGATATCGCGGGCCAGAATGCCCTCGTCGTAGAGGTAGGCCACCGTTTCGTCGTAGTAGCTGCGGGACATGGTGAGGCCCGCATGGATCAGCATGCGGCCCCGGAACACGGTCGGCCAGTCGCGGTTCTCGATGTCTTTGTGACCGTTGACGATCAGCCAGGCCCAAGGCTGGCGGATGCTCAGCGCGGGGATCATTGGGCACCCCCTTCTGGCCCACCCAGGGCGGGCCGAACCAGCCAAGTCCACACGCCGTAGAGGCTGCACACGGTGAAGACCAGCTGCTGCGCGAACAGTGCCCACAGCGACTGATCCCAGCTGAACACCAGCCACCCCGCGTTGCTGGCGAGGTAGGCCACGAACCCCCACCCGGCCAGGCGCGAGCGCCCGGCCAGCAGCAGGGTGCCGATCACGCCCATCAGGGCGGCAGAGATCTCGATGTAAGGCAGGCCGTTCACTTCGCACCGCCTTTCTCCGCCGTTGCCACACATCCCAGATCCTGCGCTGTCGCCAGCCGCACCGTGGACATGGCGCTGCGGCACCAGATGTACCCCAGCAGATCTGCGGCTGCCAGGCCAGCGCGCCGCGCACCGGTCGTGTTCGCGGCACCCACGTTCACCTGCCACCGCTTGGGCTTTCGTAGCGAGCCCGCCTTGAACTCCACCACGTACTTTTTGTAGTCCTTGTCCGCCCAGAAGGCGTTGGCTTCGGCTTGAGTCTGAATGGTTGGCATGAAAAATTCCTTGAAGGCCAGTTCTATGCGGGGTAGTCGTGACGCAAGAATTCGCAGCGGGCGCTGTTGCCCGGCATGAGGTTGAAAAATGGAAACACTGAACTTGGAAACGGTCCTGAATGCAGAAAAGCAGGCGCAGGCTTTGGGCCCGGCGTCCATCGCAGCACTGCGGGAAACCGCCATGAAGTGGCAGGCAGAGCACCAGCTCGGCCTGCTCTCCTTTGACGATGGGGTGGCGAGGGCAATAGAGCGCATCACGAACCGGCCCCGGTAGAGACAGCCAGCGCGGCCACCATCGGCCGCACCCAGATGGGCGTGCTGCCCAGCACGAACGTTTCGCCGTTGCGTGCCAGCAGGATGCTCTGGCCCATCACCGTGCCGATCGCCTTTGCCGACTTGCGCGGCACCGCGTTGCCGATCGCTTCGCGCCAGCGCTGATCGCTTTCACCGTCCAGCACAAAGCGTTCGCCCCGGCTGGCTGGGCCGGTGGGGGCGAAATACTCTTCCGGGTCGATGAAGCTCTGCAGGCACGCCAGTTCCAGGGTGGTGAAGGGGCGGTGCCAAGTGCCGTCCCGCGCCTCTATGCGGCACACCAGCTTGTCGTTCGGGCCGGGCAGCGCCTCATTTCCGGGGGCAAAACCGGAAGCGGCGCGCGGATCCGCCACGCTCCACGGGCCGTTGTCATGGCATGCCGATGCGCTCACGGCCCCGGCCGGGTCGTCGTAGCTCACAACGCCGTAGTGCCCGCCGGTCAGGTACGCATCGCCCTTGCCCCGCTGCATGTTGGGGCGCGGATCCGCCACCACCGCCGCGCCGTTGGCGTTGCCAGCGATCACGGCCCGGGTGTGCTCGCTCCAGGGTGTTACGTGGTATTTGCCGTGCAGGCCCGCCGGATCCTCCCCACCCCGTGGATCCGCCACGGCCTGGCCGGTGCCGTGCGCGCTTGTCACCGCGCGCGCAGCGCCCTCCCAGGACACGATGCGGAATTCGTTGGAGTGCTTGGCCGGGCCACCATGGCGTGGATCTGCCACGCTGTAGGCACCCTGCAGCGGCCCCGTTTGACCTGGCACGGCGCCCGTGTGCTGCCCCCACTGGCGCACGCCCAGCGCCTGCCCATCCTTCCAGGCCGCAGACGGTGCAAAGCGCGGATCCGCGATGGCGAAATTGCCATTGCTCGGGCGCCCCTTGCCGGTGATGGTGCCGCAGTGTTTCCCCCAGTCCTGCACGCCCAGCATGCCGCTGTGCATGTCGGGCACGATCAGGAAGTCCCGCAGGTGCCCGTTTTCCACTGCCAGCTTGTTGAGGCTGCGCCAGTCGCTGCCCGCCTCTACAAAGGCCAGCCGCACCCAGGTTTTCCACTGCAGGGCCGGGATCCGGTGCATGGGGCCGCCCACCGCGTCGCCCGGCAGCGGCACATGCTGCAGCACGTCGCCCACGCTGCGCAGCCCGCGCTTTGGCGGCTCGTACAGGAAGGGCGGCACCTTGCGCACCAGCCGGGCCACCAGCAGGAAGCGGCGGCGGCTCTGCCCCAATCCGTCGCCCAGCTCGCCGCAGTCGTGCGTCGTCTCGGCCGTGGCGTAGCCGTAGTGCTGCAGCATGCTCACGATCTGATCGAGCAGGTGCCGCCCACGGGTTGCAATGCGCGGCACGTTCTCGAACACGATCAGCCCGGGCAAGTCGTCGCCAAAGGCTTCCAGCATCAGCCACACACCGCGCAGCGTCAGTTCGTTGAGCGCCTGATATTTCAGGGTCGAGGCATGCAGGGCAGGCAGCAGGCCCGAAAAGCCTTTGCACGGGGCCGACAGGAACACGATGTCCGGGAACTGCCACTGCGCGGCAGCGCGTACAGTGTCGGCCGTCGCCTCGCGCCAGCCCTCGGGCGGCATGTGACCATGCCAGGCCAGGTACTGTTCCAGGCTGAACAGATCCACGCAGGCCTGCGTCACCCCGTTGAGGGTGTAGAAGTCCCTGCAGGCTCGGGCGTCCACGTCAATGCCGCCCAGCAGCACCATCTTGCCCTTGATGGTGCCGATGGTCGGGTCTGCATCCTTGAAGCCAGCTGCGCCGCTGCCAGAGCCGCCGAACAGGTGGAAATGGGTCACTTCCTGCGGCTTCACGCTGCACCGCCTTCCTGTGCCATCAGCACTACCCGATGCAGGGTTAGAGCTGGTGCATAGCACTCCCGGAATGCTTCCCCGATAGTGGGATGGCCGAAGCCATCGGCCCCTGTTCCCTTGCCGGTAAGGGTCCAGCGCGCGTCCCTCTTGTTGTCGAATAGGACACCCTGGCCGCAGGGGGCCATTACTGCCCAAAGCTCCTGCGCTGGGTTTGCCACGACCTCGCTGCTGCCTTCGCCCAGCACCTTGTCAAGCACGGTTTTCGCGGCGGCCATGCACGCCAAATAGTCGGCTTCGGATGGCCTCGCATCTTGGCTTGCAAGATCCTGCGCGAGCATGCAGCGGCGCAGGTTCCAAAGAGCCGCGAGCAGTTCGCTGGAAGCGGCCATGGCCCGCCCTGTCACCGCGAACTGGCGCGCATCGTGCAGCGCATCAGTGTGCAGCGTGGCGACGGGCCAGGATCCCGGCACATCCGGGCTTTCAGCACAGGCGCCGGGCTTGGGAACGCGGATCTGTGCGCCGTTGAAAAACATGCCAGCCAGAGGGGTTGCGTTCATCACAGGCCACCTTTCACGATGGCAGCACGCTTCGCCGCACTGGCGGCACCGGCCGCGCTGCCTTCGATGGTGATCGAGCCATAGGCACGCGGCGCCAGCGAGGCATTCACCTTGCCGTTGCGGTCCAGCACACGCGGCATGGAGCCGGGCAGCTTCATGGGCGCGCGGCCCACGTTCGCAGGCGCTGCTGATGCGCTGGGCTTGTTCTCGCCTCGTGGGCGAACGGATTGGAAAGCGTTCAGCAGCTTGGGTGCTGCGTTCAGGGGGTGTTGTGTGTTGTTCATATCAAAATTGATAGCTGTTTGCGCTTGATGGTTAATGGTTTGCGGTTGATATGGCTGTCATTCGTCGCCGTGTTCTCCTGCGGCTCGGCTCTTGAAATCCACGCCAGGGGGCGCGGCCCGGGTTGGCGGCCAGCAGCTGGCCCGGCCGGTGTTCAGGGGCGGATCCGCACCAGGGCGTCGCCTGCGTCGGCCGGTGGCTTCAAGACGCACAAGGCGGCAGGCCACGGGGTCGGCCATCACGGCGTCGTAGTCGCTGGGCCAATGGCGGAAGGCGTAGCGGATGCGCATGGATTCCCATGCGGCGCGCAGCTCTGCAGCGGTCGGGGCGCTCATGCGATGGCCCCCCAGGTGTGCATGTGCATGTGGCTCGCACCGGGGCCGCAGGCCTCGGAGCTGGCGCGGATCACGTTCACCGGCTGCACGCCGAACACCTCGCGCACGGCGGGGGCGTAGCAGTGGCGCACGCCATTCCGCTCCATGCTGTGCGCGCACAGCGTGCAGCCATGCAGGGGCGGCACCAGTTGGGCAAGGGCCTGCAGGTTCATGCGGCGCCCCTTCTGCCGCGTTGGGGCAGCTGCAGCACCGTGGGGGCCTCGATGTCCAGGCACTGCTGGCGGCTGTCAACGGCAGCCAGCTCGCGGGCCTTGGCGTCTGCCTTTGCCTTGGCCTGCATGGCCTTGAAGCGCTTGGAAATGTCGGTGTTGGCGGCGTTCGTGTAGCGGAACGTGCGCGCGGGGTCGAATAGCTTGGTTGAGGGTTCAACGCGGGTCACTGGCATGGCTTTTCCTCCGGTGGGTTAGCGGTGGTTGCGCTGGGGGGCCTCGAACACCCAGCAGTGCACGGTCCGGCCTACGTCCAGGCCGCCTTCGGTGTCGTCTTTCTTGATGCGGATGGCGCTGTTGACGGTCTTCACGTCCACAAAGCGGCGGGTCTTGCTGGTGCGCAAAACCTTTTTCAGCTCGCTCAGCACGGGCACCTGTTGGCGGTGCATTGCGGCCCGCTCCACGAACTCGTTCAAGTTCACGGCGATCAGGGCCGGGTCGCGGCTGTGGTTCAGGTGTGGGCCTTCCTTGGGGCCCATCGCACCGGCTGCTGGCAGCCAGTTGAGGTAGTCGAACGACTCCCAGAACTCCTGCACCAGCGGGTGGTCTGCGCTGATCGAGGCCTGCCGTTCACGCGCCATGGCGACGATCTGGGCACGCACGGCCAGGTATTGCGGCTCGTCCATGCGCATCAGCTCGCGCATGGCATTCACCATCACCAGCAGCTGCGCGTGGTTCTTGGCAATACGCGGCTTGTGCACGCCGTCCTGTTGCAGCAGCCAGGCGGTGGCCTTGTCGGTTTCCTTGTTCAGCGTCTCCAGCACCTTGTCTTCCAGGCGCAGGCAGGCCAGCAGAAACCCCGACAGGTTGGGGATCTCGTAGCCCTCCAGCTTTTTGGCGCTGTCGAACGTCTGCGGTGTGTGGCCCTTCGTGGTGAAGGTCATGTGGCAGATCCGTTCCATGATGGCCTGGCTGGCCTGCACCTGGTTGTTCTGGCTGATGACGATGGACGCCCGAAACGGCGGGTCGTATGTCTCATTGCCCCCGGTGCGCACGCCCGTGGTGCGCACGTTGCGGCCGTTGTAGGCGTCTTTCAGCTCGTCCCAGTCGAAGCTCTTCACGTGAGAACTGCCGCCGGTCTTTGTCTCCCGGTCGGACTCGATCAGCACGATGGGCAGGTTCGACACCTGGGTGAACGTGCGCATGCGGCCCGCTGCCGTGGACTTGCTGGGGTCGAAGCCCTCATAGTCCCGGCCGAACAGCTTCCACAGGAATTGAATCAGCGTCGTCTTGCCGCTGCCCGGCTCGCCCACGATCTCCAGAAAGGGGAAGCTCATTTGCTCGGCGCGGATCTGCTCGGCAAACAGGCTGCCGATCCAGTACGCCAGGGCCACATAGCCCTGGGGGCCAAAGGCGTTCCACAGGTGCACGGGCCAGGTTTTGTCTTGCGTCTCCCGGTCGGTGCTGATCTGCAGGGCGATGGACTTCTGCAGGCTCTTGATCGACAGCTTGCCGATCTCGAAATAGTCTTCGGAATTGGCCTCCAGCACCTGGCCGCCGTGCACCGCGTAGTTGCCCAGCAAATAGGTCTTGTGTGTCGCGCTGTAGCCGATGTAATCGACCGTCTGCACCACCTTGATGTTGTCGAGCTGGCGCAGCAGCATGCGCTCCAGCTGCCCGCTGCTTCCGCTGTAGATCGCGCCGGGGGCCAGGTGCAGCAGCTGCTTTTTGAACTCGCTGGCGGTGGTCAGTTGGCCCGCTGTGAACGTGCCTTTGATGGCGGGGCCATCGTGTGGATTGCTGATCGAAAAGTAATACCAGGCCTCCTGCGTGATCTCGTTGCGCTGGTAGTAGAGCGCCTTGGGCACGCAATTGGCGATGGGCTGCAGCACCGTTGACGCCTCTAACGCCTTGTCCCGAATCTCCGCTTCGGTCATGTACGGGGTGGGGCCGTCGCTGATGCCCTTTTCGATCTGATCTTTGGCCTTGCTGTACGCGGCCAGATCCAGCTTGAACCAATACAGCCGGTTTGAAAACTCCAGCTCGAACTCGGTGCGGTTGGTCCTGTTGTAGATCAGCAGGGCCTTGTCCTGGGCCGAATCGGCCAGCAGCAATGCGCCCTGATACAGGTATTCCTCGCGGTCCTTTTCTTCCAGCTTGCCGCGCTGGTGCAGGTCGTTCCAGTCCAGCTTCTGGCCGCGTGGCTGCACGATCTGCGCGGCTCTGACCACCCAGCCGTCATCCCTGGCCTTTTTCACATGCCGCAGCGTGTATTCGCGCCCGGCCTTGTCGCCGTCGAGCGCGAACACCAGCACAGGCTCTTTCACCTGTTTGCCCTCGCGCTGGATCTGCTCGCGGATGGCCTGCAGCGCTGCCGCCGGGTAGTTGTTGCAGCTCATCAAGGCCACGGCGGCCAGGCCATGGTGGGCCAGCGCAATGGCGTCAAAAATCCCCTCCACCAGCCACAGCTCTGTGGGGGGCGTCGGGGCGTCTGGCTGGTCGGGCCGTGGCGCTGCAAAGCTCAGATCAGGCATTGCCCACCAGTGCCCGGCGTAGGTTCCGCCCAACTTGAAGTTGGCCTTCTTCTTGCCGAACCGGGCGGGCTTGTCGATCAGGCGTTCCCACCACGTATCTGCCACTGCAAATCGCACCGTGGCGGTGCCTGCACCGCGCCCCCGGTCTGCCCGTTGGTCGAAGTAGTGTTCCTGTGCGTACAGGCCACGGATCCGCGCCAGATCGAACCCGCGATGCTGGGTCAGATAGGCGTCTGCTGCGGCGTTCGGGTTGCGCTGCTCTGGCGGCTTCGCTTCCTCGATCACGCGGGTCCGTTCGCTCCAGCTCTCGAACAGGTCGGCGTACAGTTCTTTCGCGTGGGCCTCATAACCGCAGTTGTTCAGCCGCTCACACCGCACCACCCAGGGGCTGGCTGCATAGGTCCACAGCGAGCGCTTGCCGCAGCCTGGGCACGTGCCCTTGCGCAGGTGCTTGCCGTCCTGGGTCGGCTTGAACTGGTAGTCATCCTGCAGGCGCTGGCTGATCTCGGGCAGCAAATCATCGTTGTGCATCAGCGCGCCCCCGTGCGAATTGCGGCGACGTACCAGCCCAGGCCGTACAGCTGCTCCACCCAAGCGATGGCGGCCAGCCGATTGGCGACATTGCGCACGGCCACGCGGCGGCGGCGGTGTTGCATGTCCACGTGTGTGACGCGGTAGCAGCTCATTGCGAGTCGGCTCCAAACCGCAGTGGCTCAACGTCAGCAAGCCACTCTTTTTTGCACTTGCCTTTCAGGCGCCACCGGTGGGCCAAGTGCTCAAAGCGCGCACCAAAGTCCGTGCGGCCATACAGCCGATTGAGCCATTCATGCACCTCGCGCTCTGGTCGTGAATCAAGCTTCAACAGCGCAAAAGCGCGGCGCAGGTTCTTGTCATCGAAGCGGCGCAGATCCTGCAGATCGAACGGAAAGCGCTTGCCGTTGTAGAGGCCCAGCAGCAGCCGGGCAGCTGCACCGGCACCGCTGTGGTCATGCTCCGTGGCAAGCATGAAGAAGTGGGATAGCGCTTCAAATGGATCGCCCAGTTCGCGTTGTGCAGGTGCGGTGGTTGTCTCTGTCATGGCTCGGTCCTTTCGGTGAGTAAGGAAAATCAAGGCGAACGAATCCCCGCGATGCCCAAAAAAACGGGCATCGGCAGGCATGGAAAAGGGGAAGGGGGCGGGCTAGCCGCTAAGGGCGTTCATCACCCGTCCTCGAACAGATCCAGCGTGCTGGGCGCGCTGTTCTCGGGCGTGTGGGTGACGATGCGTTCCTGCTCAAGCTGGCGTTGCAGCAGGCCGCGCCGCACATGCGACGACAGGGGCAGGTGAATCGATGGGTTGGGCGTGCTGGATGGCGTGAGAGAACACACGATTTCTTCCAGCGTCTTGAAGTTGTGCCCGCATTCCCAGTTGCTGCAGCTGTACGTGGTCTGGCGCGTCAGCTCAGACACCGTTTCGGATGTGCGCACCGTGGCAGGCCACTTGCAGTGCGGGCAGTTGATCCGCCGCGACTCGCGGCGCACTTTGCGTTGTGGATGGTTGGCCGTAAATGACATGGCGCGCGAAGCCCCTGCGGTGGTGGTGGCACACCTGCTGCGCGCTGTCATGGTGCTGGGCTGGGGGAACATGGTCAGGGTTCCACCATCAGCGACCACGGCGAGGCGCTGCAGTTTCTCCGTAGGTGCTTTCCAGCCACTGGATGAACCCCCAGCGAGCGAAATTCGTAAGCGGTCGGCCCTCGGCCTTCGCTTTTTCGCGCGTCAGAGCTTCATATTTTTCGGGAAGGCGCAAACTAATTGGCTTTCCATGGCAAATCTTGTCGGCGTCCTCGCCTCTGGCTGGCTTGGTCATCTATGATTGACTCGGATTGATTAGAAGTGACTCAATCCTAGTCAATAAAAAATGACCTGTCAACACCCTGGAGTGAGTTAATTATGACCTTTGGCGCACGCTTGAAGGAAGAGCGCGGGCGGCTGGGCCTTACACAATCGCTATTTGCTGCCCACGGCGGCGTGGTCAAGTTCACACAAATCAACTACGAAAAAGACGTTGCCTCGCCCAGCGTGGACTATCTCTACAAGTTGGAGAAAGTGGGCGTGGATATCGGCTACGTGTTGACGGGCGAGCGCACCGCGTCCGCATCGATGAAACGTGATGAACTGGATCAGCGCACATCGGAGCTGGTCAAGCGATGGGCCCAACTGGGTGAGCCTGCGAAACACCTGGTGGAAACCACGGTGCAGCTGCTGCCCGCTGTGCAGGCCGCTGGCGAGAAAGCCTAGTTCGTGTCGTCGCCGCCCGAGTCCTGATCGGCCCCGGCCGTGGCGTCGCCACTGCCCTGCAATTCCAGCTCCAGCGATGTGGTGAAGCCGCCATCCCCCAGGGCGTGCTCCACGGTCTTCACCAGCCAGTCGCTGCCGTCGATCTCGGGCTTGAAGCCCTCCACTGATACCGGTGACTGCGGCATCAACGCGGGGCGGCCCAGCGCGAGCGTAAGGCGCAGCGTTGCCGCTCCACGGTCCACGCGCTGCATTTCCGCGCGCGCTGCGGCCAGCGCGTCTTCTTCGCTCGCATAGGTGTCCTTGAGCACCTTCACATCCTCGTCGGTACCGGCCAGCACTCCCCGGCGCCTGGCCCGGCCCGCGTCATGCCAGTACGCCCGCACGCCCGTGTAGGTGGTGCGTTCGGCCGTGTGGTAGTTGTGCTGATCGCCGCTTGCCCGGGTGATGGTCAAAGCCTCCAAGGCCTGGCCGCTGGCGTTGGTCCGTGAGTTTGTCCGCAGGAACACCAGCGTGCCCTTTTTAACGGTACACACGGCGTCATGCTGGCGGGCCAGCCGGGTGCAGAAGTGCAGATCGCTTTCGTTGGTCTGGTCGATGTGCTGCACCTTGCGGCTTGCCAGTTGCGGGTCAATGCGCGCGGGCAGGTTGTTGCGCGCGGCAATGTCCCGCACCACCTGGCCTACAGTGGTGTCGTGCCAGCTGCCGCTCGCGCGGGTGCGCAGGGTCTTCGCCATGTCCGCGCTGCGTGCCGTGATGTGGATCTGATCGGGCGTGCCCTGATGCTCGGTTTCGTCCACGATGAACGTGCCCTTGTCCACAAGGCCGGTTGCCTCCCATCCCAGGCGCAGGGCAATGGTGGCCCCCTTTTTCGGGATCGCCATGCGCCCGTCTGAATCGTCCAGCGTGATCTCCAGCTGGTCGGCTTCGTCGCCCCGGCTCTCCCGCAGGCGTAGATCTATGAGGCGGCTCGAAAGCCGGGGGGTAATGTCCTGGCCGTTCACCACCAGGTGGTAGTCCGGTTTTTGTGCAGCAGCTGTCACAGCATCCACCATTGCCAAAAGTCGTCGTCGTCGGCATCGGGGTTGCCGCCGGATCCTGCCCCGCCCGCTGGGTCGGCCAGGTAGTCATCCACCCGGGCCAGCTCCAGCGTGAAGTCAGTCCGCCGGGCGATGCCCTCGGCAATGAACACACTCCCCGTTTCTTGAACGCGTTGGATCACCCAGGCCCCGAACACCACCCCCGTGCCGCCCACCAGTGCGTAAGCCTTGCCTGCATCGGCCATGGCGCGCACATCGTCCAGGCTGCGCCGGTTCCCGCGAAACTCAGGCACCTGCAAGCCGGTGAGGGTGATGGTGTCTTCACCCACTCCAATGAACTGGCGTGCGGGCCGCGCCCCCACCCGGCTGTTTGTCGGGTGTCGCCACTCCGTGCTGCGCTGCAGCTCCTGATAGGCCAGCGTATCCATGCCGAAAACAAACTGGCCCAGGGCCATCATGGTGCTCATGTGCGCTTACTCCATGTCGCTCATCTGGCTGTTCACCCTGCGGCGCTTTGCCGCCTCCATGCGCTCGATTTCCGCGCGTACAGCTTGGGCTATGGCCTGCCCGTCCATACCCTGGGCGGCGTTGATGGTGATCTGGTAGGTGCTGCCAGCCGCTGGCGCGGCCATGGCGGCACCTGAAGGCCTTGCCAAGGCTGACCCCCCAGCCAGTGCCATGGGGGCCGCTGTGGTGGCTGCCAGGCCCACGGCCGCAGCTGCGGCCAGGTGCTGGCCCTTTTGCATGCCGATGGCGGCCCCCTCGGAGATCCACCCGCCGTACTCAATGAAAACCCGGCTCGGGCTGTTGATGCCCAGCGTTTCCTTGAACCACGCAGCCACGCTGCTGGCTACGCCCACCACCGTGTCGCGCAGCGCGGCCAGTCGTGACGTAACGCCGTTTGCCAGGCCTCCGATCAGATCCGCGCCAGCTGCAAAGAACCGATCTTTCAGGGCTACCAGATCTGTCCACAGCGCGATAGCGCCGCCTTTCATGTCGGCCCACCGGCTGTAGACCATGTATGCGGCCGTGGCGAGCAGCGACAGCGCAAGGCCCAAAGGGGTAGCCAGCAGAAAGCGGCCCAGCACCATGAGGCCCCGGCCCACCATGAAGATCACCGGCAGCGCCATGCGCCATGCAGCAGCGAGCACTGGCCCCAGCCGCGCCAGCTGTCCCAGGACAGCACCAGCAAACCGGGTCACCGGTCCAAGCACGCTCAGGCTCATGCCCAACTTAACCAGCACAAAACGCAACAGTGCAGCCTTTGCCCAGAGCAGGCCCAGGGGAACAAGGATGGCGCCCATTGCGGCCATCAGGGCGCCCAGCACGATGGTGGCTTTCAAAACCCCACCCACCAGGCCCGGGTTCGCCTGCACCCAGGCGGTGAGGCGTTCCAGAGCCGGGTTCACCACCGTGAGCAGATCCGCGAAGGCGCTTTTCAGGTTGCTGCCCACAATCGCGCTCAGGTTGAACATGCGGTTGTTGAACATGGTCAGTTGCGCGCTCATGGTGGCGTTGCGCGCTGATGCCTCGCGGGCCATGGATCCGGCAGCTTCTTTGCTGCCTGCCAGGGCCATCTGGCGGCGCAGCTCGTCCGGCTTGTCCACCAACTTTGCAAGGGTGTCGGCGTGCTCCATGCCCACCAGCTCCACCATGATGCCCATGCGCTTTGCCTCGGGCGCCTTGGCGATGGCTTCCATCACCTGCATCAGCGTGGCGGCGGCGTCCTTGGTCATAGAGCGCTCGATAGCCTCGCTGCTCAGCCCAAGCTCGCCCATAGCCGACTGGAACTTTTTGGTTCCTTTGGTGGCGGCCGCGAACTTGGACATGATCGCGTTGGTGGCCGTGCTGGCTGTTTCGGCCCGTTCGCCCAGTGTCAGCAGGGTGGAGCCCAGGGCGGCGGCGTTCTGGGCGCTCATGGCAACCGTGGACAGAACACCGCTGGTACGGTTCAGGTAATCGATGATGTCCGCGCCCTTGCTGATGGCGTTGTCATCCAGATAGTTGATCGTGTCGGCGAGGCCGCGAATGTTCGTCAGCTCGATCTTGAAGTTCTTGGCAACCTTGCCCATGGACTCTGTGATCTCATCCGGCACCGCGTCGAAGGCGGTTGCCATCTCTGAGGCCATCAGCACGAACTCGCTCAGCTTGTCGGTCGGCACTTCCATGCGGGCGGCGGCCGTGAACATCGATGCAATTGCCGTTGTTGCCAGCGGGATCTTGTGCGACAGCGCGCGCACCTGTTCTTCGATGGCGGAATACACAGCCGTCAGCTTGCCCATCTCATCGCGCGCCCCTGGCACCTGGCGCGCAACGCCCAGCATGGCGTCTTCGTGCGCCATGAAAGACCGTGCGGGCGCTGCCCCCGCCTCCATGGTGCGGCGGCCTGCATAGATGCTTGCCCCGCCCGCTGCGGCCATCCCGGCGCCAATGGCCGCGCCCTTCTTGGTGGACGCCTCCAGCCGCTCCAGGCGTGCCTGGGCCGCTCGCTTGCGCTCTATGGCCTTTGTCGTGCGGTCCACCGCGTCGGCCAGGCGCTTTTCGTCCGCTGCCGCGTTGGTAATGCCCATGCCTGCCAAGCCCTGGCGCATGCGCCGGGTCTGATCGAGCTGGCGGGCATAGGCCTGGGTGAGCTTGTTCACCGCGTCGTTCGATGCTCGGTACTGGGCGCCCACGGCCTTGGCCGCGTCGCCGCCTTTCTTGAGTTCTGCCACCAGCGCCTGCTGGGCAGTGCGCGCAGCTTCCAGCCGGGCCTTTGTTTCGCGCAAGCCCTCTTGCATGCCCCGATATCTTGCGACGGCAGCCTGCTGGCGCTCCAGGCCCCGCAGGGCCTTCTGTGCCTCGTCCAGATCGCGGCCCAGGGTACGGGCGCCGGATCCAATCCGCTTGAGGGGGGCTGAAACGCGGTCTGCCATGTCCAGCAGCACCTGCAATTTGAGTTTGTCCATGGTGCTCAGCTTTTGGTGGTGTTCATCTGCTGGAATCGGTCGATAGCCAGTGCCTGCCAGTGCATCAGCTCGCCCAGCTCCATGGGATCCATGTCAGCCGGGCGCCAATGGAACACGGCCGCAATATCGGCCATGGCTTCCTCTACTCGTTGAGGAATGCCGCTTCCTTCTGGGCGGCGTGAGCCTTCGCCAGAGTCGCCTGCGGTACCAAAAAATCAACCACCTCCGTTGCGCAGGCGATCAGATCCACAGGTTCCATGGCCTCCACCTCGTGCTTGAGCAGCGGCGGTTCTGTGATGCGAGGCAGCAGCAGCATCACGGCTTCGGCGCGCAGCTGCAGCAGCTCGGCCAGGTTGATGCCGCGCAGTGCGCCCGCCTTGGGCTTGCGCAGGTGCAGCTGGGTGATGGTGCTGGCGCCCCGGGTGATGGGGAATTCCAGCGTGACAGTGGCGGCGGTGTTTGCCGGTGCTGCAGGTGCGGTGGTGTCGGTGTTGGTGGTCATTTCATGCAATCAAAAAAAGGCCGCTGCCCCGCGTTGGCTACAGGGCAGCGGCAAATGGCCTTCTCACAAAGGCCCCCCTGAAAACTGTGCCTTTACACGCCCAGCGCCGCGCGAACGGCGCTCAGGCGGTCTTCGCCGTGAACGATTTCGACCAGGTTCACCAGATCGATTTCCAGAATCTGCTCCCCGTCCACTGTCAGCTTGTAGTAGGTCAGCGCGTACTTGTAGGTCTGCTCGATCAGCTCGCCAGCCTTGGCGCTGCCGGGATCCATTTCGGACAGGCGCCCGCGCATGACGACTTCCACGACGGTGGGCGCTTCGTCCTCTTCGGTCTGCACTGCGCCAGCAAACCGCAGCATCAGCGCGTCGTGCTTGCCTGCGCCCCACTTGCTCATCAGGCCCTTGATCCAGCCTGCGCCTTTCAGCTCGGCCTCCATCTTTTCCTGGCCCATGTCCAGATCGATGGGGCCGTTCATGCCGCCGCCCCGGTATTCCTCCATCTTGCGGGTGAGGGTGGGCAGGGTCACTTCGGGCATTTCGCCCATGTAGTTGGTGCCATCCACAAAGGTGGCGAAGTGGGTAAGTTTGCGTGGCAGTCCCATGGCGGTGTGCTCCTAAAGTTGGGTGGTTATTGGCCGGTTGCCACGCGCAGCGCGAAGTCGGCGTAATACTTGTCCGTGATGCGCTGCTGAAAGCCCAGGTCTTCAAGGGGCGGCACGGGTGTGTAGTCGTAGTCAATCACCAGCTTGCCGCTCTTGAGGGTCTCGGTGGTGTTCACCTCGGTGTCAAACCAGGCCTTGCCGTCGAGGATGTAGCCCTGTGCCTTGAGCGAACGGAACCGCGCGTTGATGCCCTCGATGATGTCTTTCACCAAGCTGGGGTGCAGTGGCTTGTCGATGAACTCGAAATGCCCTTCTGCCACCGTATCGGCCAATACGTGCGCGGTGCGGGTGGCAGTCTCGAACCGGAACAGTTCTTCGGTGGAACAGGTGCGGCTCCCCCACAGGCGGTAGCCCTGGTAGTTGATAAGCGTGGTCACGTTGCCTTCGTTCAGCAGCGTGGTGTCGCTTGCAGGGTTCTGCAGGTCAAAGTACACGTCTTTGGTGATACCCACCGGGCCGTTCAGGGGCACGTTCGACAGGCTCTTGTGCCAGCCTTGTTCCCGGTCGATCTTGGCGCGCAGGCCCATCGCGTAGGCCACGGCAGGCACTGGCACTGCTGCGTTTGCCTCGGTGTCCCAGGCCTTGAAGTCCGGCCAGATCACCATGGTTTCGCGCTTGCCAAACCCTTCTGCATAGGCCAGGGCCTGGCTCACATCCTCCGCGCCGTGTGCCGACACGTAGGCCATAGCGCGCAGCTGCTCGGCTGCACTGGTGAGGGCGTCGGCTACCGGCTTGGTGTCCAGGCCAGGCGCACCCAGAATGCGGGGCTTCACGCCCAGTTTCTGCTGGGCGGTCAAAAGGGCCTGAATGCCCGTGCGGTTGCCGCCGGTGTTGGTGCCGATCACTAGGCTGGTTTGCGCGGCTTCGGCCGTCACAGCGTCTTCACCTTCGCCGCTGGCAACGCCCACCCCTACCCGTACCACAACCACCACGGGCCGGGCCTGCTCTGCGATGGCCCGCAGGGCTACGGGCAGGGTGCCGTCCACGCCCGCTTTGTCCAGCGCCTTGGCGATGTTGGTGAACAGCACAGGGGTGTTCAATGGGAACGCGGCAGCGTCGGCCGTTGGGCCTGTGGCAATGAGGCCGATAACGGCCGTCGAGACAATGCGCAGGGTGGTCGTTCCGGTGTTTACTTCCGAAACGCGCACGCCGTGGTGGTAGCCAGCGAGGGACATGATGGAGCTTTCTGTGTGGGCTGATGGGCGATCTGCTGATGGTCACCCACTCGCGCGCGCAAAGCCACTGGTGGTGCCTGTGGGGCGCGCTTGCACACGTACAAACGCCCGCCGGGCGCATTGCCGGGCGGGCGTTGGTTGGTGACGTGCTGTGTCAGCTGGCGGGCAGTGGATCCGGTTCCTTCCACGACAGCGCACTGATGGCGATGCACACCACCGGCATGGTGCCGCGCTGCCAGGTGGTGAAGTCCACCTTGTACCCGTAATTGGTGCGAAGGCACAACCGCCCCAGGCGCCGCGTGGCGTGCAGCTGGTACACGCCATTGTGGTGGCGAAGCACCCAGCCCGCGCGGCTGCGGCTGGTGGCTGGGTCGCCCCACACGTCCACGGGCTTGGCGTAGTCGGTCGGGTGGCCCAGTTGCACCGCCAGCGCTGACGCACGATTGCGCAGGCCCAGCCACACCCAGCGCGCCCACCGGCTGCGCGGGTGGTGGTCTGGCGCCCAGTAGCACAGGGCGCGCGCCTCGGGCGTGTCATCCAGCGGGATGGGCAGGGCTACGCCCTGGCCGGTGGCCGGGTCAATCACCCACGTGAACTTGTCGCCGTTGATGCCCACGTCATTGCCCCACCACCTGGCCCAGCGCGGCAGCTCGTCATCCTCCCACCGGGTCCGCAGCAGGGCGAAGGGCACCACCAGCGGCGCCAGCAGGTCAGCGGGCAGCATGACCAGGCCGCGCAGGGATGCACGGCCGAAGCACAGGGCAGCGGCGCGGCGGTGCGCCGTGGGCACATCGGGCAGGCACAGCACACACAGCGCGGGCACGGTGCACCAGATGACGACGACAGCGGCCAGGATGGACAGGCACAACAGCAGGTTCATGGCAATTCTTCCGGTTGAATGGGGGCGGTGAGGATTTCCAGGGCGCGGCCTGGCTCGATGATTCCCAGCGCTTCCAGGCCTTGCACACCCGCCACGGTGGCGGGGTCGTCGAGGTGGATGAACTGGGCGGCGGCTTGGTCTGCCAGCGTGGCGCGCAACGCGGCGGCCTGCATGCGCTGGGCCTCGGGCTGGTCGGGGCGGTCCACGGCCGCCCACTCGATGGCGGCTTTCTCAGCAGGGGTGAAGCGGCGCCGGAATCCCAACACCGACACGATGCGCGACACCTCCACCGGCTGCGGCTCGGGCTCTGGTGGCGGCGCCACGTAGGGCCGCATCACCCAGGCCGTCCCGGTCCAGTTGGCGCGCGGCTGGCCTTCGGTGGTGGTGGTGGATTGCGATGGCGGCGCCATCGGCACGGAGCGCAGGCCATCGGCGGCAGTGCCACCCGCGAACCAGCCGTGCAAGTCGAATTCAAACGGCAAGGTACACCTCCTGTGCGTCGGGGTTAGATTCAAAGCGCGCGGCTGCGGGCATGCCCGCTTGGCTCGTCCCGTTAAAGATCAGGCCGCCACCGCCCACCCGCGTGCGGATAGTGGGCAACGCTTCGAGGCCGCGCCAAAAGGCGGGCAACCACTTGAACTTGGTTCCATCAGTCGCCACTAGCGCAGTCCAGTAGCTGGTGCCATCGGTCAGCTTGACGGGGATGTAAAGCACGCCGCCCATTTCTGCAGCGCTCGCGCCCAGCGCAGTGACGCGCAGGCCGGTGGGCTCCATGTCGCCCACCGTGCCCACCGTCCAGGCGTTGGCATCGTCGGAATAGATGGCCGACAGCGTGCCCTCTGCCATGGTCACCACGATGAACCGGCCGCCCAGCGTGAAGCTATGGCGCGTGCCTGTTGGCAGATTGGTGACTGCTGCAACCAGCCCTGCGGAGTTGGCCCACCCGTCGAGGCCGTTTGCGCTCCACAGTGCCAGGGTTCCGGCCTCGTTGACCACCAGCCAGCGCGCGCCGTTGTGCAGTACCTTGCGCCACATCTGTGCCACTCCAAAGTCTCGGGCGGTTCCTGCAGCGTTTGCGGGCGTGTGGGTGCGGAATGTGCTGTATCCGTAGCCGCTCAGGACATACCCGATTCCACCTGCCGAACAAGTGGATTCATTGGCGCCGACGCTGGCCTGATAGACCCACGTCACGCCGTTGTCGATTGAAGTACGCAACGCGTAGTTGTTCGAATACTGTGTCACTGTCATCAAGAGCGAACCGACCGCCGTGAGTTTTCCGGCCTGCAGCGCGCTGGACGCGTCCACCGGCCGCGCAGTCCATGCCTTGAGGTCCGCTGACGTGTACACGTTGAGGCTTGAGCCACCTTCGGCCACGTACAAAGCCCCGTTGTGCTGGATGTTCTCGTACAGCAACTCGGGCGAGTTCGCGCCGCGCAGACGATAGGGGGCCACATAGCGCACAGACACGCCGGTGAACCGGCCTGCGCCACTCCACAGTGGCCGGGCGCGCATCTGCACGCCCAGGGCGGCGCGCGTGGCCTCGCCCTGGCGCATGGTTTCCGACAGGTTTGCAATGTCCATGGTCATGGGGTGATTTCCTCCACGGCGGTCAGGCCCGACAGGGCGCCGCCCGTGTAGCTCAGGGTTTCGGTTCGGGTGCGGCCGTCATAGACCGTCACCACGGTGGCCAGGCGGCCTTCGGCGTCATAGGCAAGCGTCTGCAGCGCCACCTGGCCGCCCACGGTGGTGGACAGGGTGGCGATGCGGCCCAGGCCGTCGCGGGTGATGGTCTGCAGGCTGGGGCCGTTGGCTGGCCCCAGGCCCAGGTGCGAAGGCTTGAGCGTGACGGCCGGGCCTGGCTGGCCGTTCACCACCCCCACCTTGCTGGCGGTCAGGAATGTGACGGTGGTATTCAGGTTGCCGATGCTGCCCTGCAGCGCGGCCACGGCGGCGGCCAGCTCGGCATCCGTCACGCGGCCTTCGATCAGCGCTGCCAGGGTGTCACAGGCGCTGTCCACCGATGCGAAGGCAGCGCGCAGGCGCAACACGTCCTGTTCCAGCAGGTTCTGCGGGTGGGGCAGTTGCAGCCCAAGGGCGGGGGTGCGGTCATCGGTCATCACAGCACCACCGCCCGCAGGTTGGTCGCCCACGGCCGGGCGTTGAAGCCGCCGTGCACCGTCACGCGCAGGCGCAGCCGCTCGGCTGCGAAGTCCTGCAGCTCGTAGGTCAGCTCCATGACCCCGGCCGTCATCGCGCTGGATGACAGGTAGGGCACTTCCACCCAGGCGGCGCCGGGGGCGTCGGCCTTGGCATGCACCTGCAGCGAGGTGCCTGCGGGCAGATAGGCTTCCAAGGTGGCGCGCACCGTGACCATGCCGCCCGCGCCCAGCATCGGGCTGATGTAGTCGCCCGCATCCTGCAGCGAGCCCACCACCAGCTGCATGCCGGGTTCCAGCACGGCGGCAAAGTTGGCGTCCCCACGCAGGCGGGCTTTCACATTCACCGGGCCGGTGTAGCGGCTGGGTAGCTCCACCACCTGGCCGGGGGCGGCCTGCACGGTGTGGGCAATGCCGGTGGCGGCAATGTCGAACACGCACGCGGCGGCGGTGCTGGGCTGGTGGGCATAGGCTTGCACGCACAGGTCGGTGGCGTCCACCACGTTGACGGTGCCCAGGTCGATGACGCGTTCCGCCTCGCTGTAGCTGGCCGCCAGCAGGGCAAAGGTCAGGTCTTGGTCTTGGTGCGCCGTCCACGTGCTGGCGTTGGAGCTGGAAAGCATCACGCCCACCTGGTAGGGCTGCGATGTGACCCAGCGCAGGGCGTTGGCATCCCAGCCGCCCAACTGCGCCAGGCTCAGCGCCGTGGTGTCGTCGTCGCTCAGCACCACCAGGGCGTATTCGCGCCCGGCCTGCAGCACGATAGGGCTCCACTCTGCCCGGGTGGCGGTGCCGTCCGTCTTGATGGCGGCGGGCAGCAGGCGGGTTTCGGTGAGGATGCGCGCCGTTGGGAAACCGTTCTCTGCCTCGCGCACCTGCACCAGCGCACCTGTGGTGCCCTTGGCAGTGAACCACAGGTCCACCCCCGTGTTGTGCGCGGGCGCGTCCAGCATGAACGTCTGTGCCAGCGGGTCCACGGGCTGCACGCGGAAGTAGATGATCTGCGACATTTCGCGGTCGGTGCGCTCGCCCTGGCCGGTGAACAGGGCAGAAGCCGCGCTGCCGCCCGTGCCCCGGAAGTCCACAGCCTTGGTGCCAGCGGGCACGTTGGCCGGGATGGGGAAGGTTCCCGACAGCACGCCCTGTGCGTTCGCCACCAACGTGCCGCCTGGCAGTGGCTCGGGCACCACCGCTACGCCGTCGAACGTGACGGATTGCAGGGTTTCGCCGGGGCCAAAGTTCAGATCAAAGCGCACATCGATCTGGCGCAGGTATTCCAGCGGCGATGTGGTCTGGCTGCGCACCTTGGCTTCGTCCATGCCCGCGGTGGATGCAAACCAGTTGATCGCCACGCTGGTGGGAAGGCCCCAGGTGTCGTAAACGTCCGTCCAGCGGTCCACCGCAGGCGTGAGCGTGACGGGGCGGGGCAGCGGGTCGAACGCGCTGTAAGGGTTCACCAACATGGAACCCGTGCGCGCCAGCTGCGACAGGGCGGCGCGGTGGGCATAGGCCGGGCTCTGCCGGGTCTTGATGGCCGTGCCGATCTGGTGCACCGTGAAGTTGATCGGCAGGCGCAGGGCGCTGGCCGCAATCAGCGCGGTTTGCGGCTGGCCTGCGTCGCGCATGGCGTTGGACAGCATGGGGTCTGCAAACAGGCCCTTTTTAATGCCCGAGTACCGGCCCGAGATGTCCACGGCCAGGCGCAGCTCGGCCTGGTCCAGCAGGATGCGCGAGATCATGGCGCGGTAGTCCGCAATCTCCGACATGGGCACCATGCGCACGCCGTCCAGTGTGACGCGGCGCTGCGCGTCCCAGGTCTGGTACACCGAAGCGATGGTGAGCACGTTGCCGGGAACCTGGGGGGCGATGGGAATCCAGGGGGCAGGCACACCGCGCACCCACGCAATATCCCCATCGGCCGACAGCGTGAGGCGGTCGATGCGGCGCAACGCGAAGTTATAGGACAACAGCACGGTGGTTCCCGCTACGGCGCCGGTAACGGTCAGGCCGCGCGAGTCCACCTCGGTGGCCGCAACCACGGCGATATAGAGGTAAGTCACCTGATAGGTGCTGCCAGGTGCAGGCTCTGCACCGCCTGCAGCCCAGTCCACCTGCCCGGCCGTCAGCTTGTAGTCGGCGGGGTTGGCGAAGGTGGTGCCGCCTTGCTGGATCAGCTCGATCTGCTGCACGCTGTTGTCGGGCAGCGGGTCGGCCGCACCCACAAAGCCACCGTGCACTACGTCCACCGTGCGCCGCTTGATGATGCGCACCTGCGGCACGCCCACCATGGGCCAGCGGTCGAAGTCGATGCGCTGCGCGCCGTCCGTGGTGGACAGGTGGGGTTCGCTGTCGATCCATTGCAGGTCTGGCAGGGCGTTGAACACCACGCGCCGCCCGCTGGGCAGCTCCAGCGCGGCGCCGTTGATGCGGGCTGCCCCTTCGCCCAGGTTGTAGACCTGTTCGCCCGTGGGCAGGTCGGCCGCCATGCGCAGCTCCATGCCGCGCACGATGTAGGTGCCGCCCGTGCTCGCCACGTCATAGGCCTTGATCGCGGTCGTTACCGCGTCGATGTTGGGTGGCGCTTCCTTCGGCCGCACCCATCCATCCTCAACGGTCCACACCGGGAAGAACTCCCCGGCCTGGCCGCTGCCCTGCACGCCCCAGGCCAGCTGCACGCGCTCGCGTGCGGCGCCGGGTTCCTTGTAGCCGTCAGTCCCCACGGCGGGGTTCAGCAGCTCGGGGTCTTCCAGCTCGGTGACCACATCGCGGGTGAGGTACACGCCCACGAACACCACGCCCACGGTGGCGATCACCAGCGCGGCCGGTGGCACGCCGCGCACGGCGCCCGCCACGTAGATGGCGCCGCTCTCGCAGGTGGTGGCGCCCGTGTCGTGGTTCACGATGATGCCCGCGCCGCTGATGATGGAACCTTCCTTCATCAGGATGCCCGCGATACCCGCGAGCCGGGCATGCATGGCGCGCTGCATTTCGTTCAGCTCGGCACTCTGCAGCACCTTGTCGGCGCGGAACAGGTGGCGGTCGTAGTTCTTGGCCGGGTCGAACCGGTCATAGATGGCGAGTGGGTTTGCGCTCATGGTCAGAAGGGCAGGACGTATTCAAAGGTCTGGCGCACGGCGCCATTGCGGGTGAAGGCAGGCACGCGCTCCAGGGTGTAGAGGCGGCCGGGCTGCGCGATCTGCGCGGGCGTGAAGTAGCGCTGGCCCGCAGGCAGGCCGCCCACCGGGGCCGCGCCGAAGGTGATGCCCAGTTCCCGGATGGTTTCGCCGTCCGCGTCTTCAAAATTGAAGACCACGCGCACGTACAGCCACCGGGTGGGGCCAGCCACCACCGCGTATTTGCTGCCGCTGGGCAGCTCGATTTCTCCGGCCGGGTTGGGCTCCACGTAGCCCACAAACGTGGCAAGGCGGCGGCCCACCTCATCCACCAGGGCGGTGGCGTTGCTGGGCTCGGGCTCGGCCACGGCGTCCCAGGCGGGCAGGCCACGGCCCCAGGCCAAATGCACGGGCTGTGCGGCCATGGCCATGGCCAGGGCAATGCGCCCATCGTCTTGCAGGGTTGCCATCAGTTGCTCTCCGTTGATTTCGATTCGATGAAGACAGGGCGCCAGCGCATGGCGCCCCAGGTTCCGTTCCAGCCCTGCGGCTGGGGCAGGGCGGGGGGCAGTTCGTCCATGGCGTCGGCGGTGCCTGCCAGCTCGGCAGGCGGGGCGCTCCATGGGGTTTCGTCCTGGGTGGCGATGCCTGGCACACCGCCTTCACCCTGAACGCGCACATAGGCGGGGGCCTCGCCCCGCATCAGCTCGCCCAGGCCGCCGAACTCATTGGCGAGCAGCCGGGAGTCCAGGCGCCAGCAGTCCAGCACGGCCTTGTCGTTGCGGGTGAGCTTGGCGACATAGGCGGCGAGGGCACCGGCCTGCGGCTGGCCTGCAGTGCTGGTGGTGGTGCCGGTGTGGCGGATGCCAAAGCTGGCCTTTACCGGTTCGCCGGTTTCCACGCTGATCCACACGCCCGAGGATTCATCGAGCTGGGCTTTGTCCAGCGGCTGGCCGCCATCGAGGCGCAGCGGGCGCCGGTCGTGCGCCCAGTACACGCGCCAGAAGCGCACATGGGCCGGAACCGAAGCGCGCACCACGTGGGCGATGCGGGAGATCTCTGCGGCCGTGGCAGGCCTGCCCAGGTCGATGTGCAGGAATGCACCGGCCTCGCTGATCCGGGCGTCTGGAAAGCCCACCCAGCCCAGCACACGGTGCACGCTGGCAGCCGTTCCGCGTTCCAGCAGCCAGGGCAAGCCTGCTGTTAAAAGCGCATCCACACTGGGGAAGTAGGGGGCGAACTTTGCCACCTGCCACTGCATTGCCAGCCATGGCTGGAATTGCGGGTCAGCGCGCACCTTTGCCGGTTCGATGGCGTCTGCCATGTCACCCCAGGACGGCATGGATTCATCAACCGCGCGTTCTAGCTCGGTGGACTGTGGGGGCAGGATGTGTCGAGCCATGGCTACATCAGCCCCGCGTCGATCAGCTGCACAGTTCCCAGGGTCGGGAATTGATCGCTGAACAGGGTTGTGCTGGCTGGTGGCGCGTCTTCGCCTACATAGTCCACGGCCGCCACTCCATCGGCATGCAGCAAGGTGGTAACCCAACTGCGGGCAACACTGCGGCCCAGGGCTGCGCGTTCTGCAAAGCCGGTTGCCAGGCGCTGCTGCAGTTTCTGCAGCAGATCTGGGGATGCGTCGGCTGTACGCCAGATCCGCGCATGGATGTTCACCGGCCGGGGCGTTGCCGTGCCCACCGTGACCACCACGCCCAGCATGCGGGTGCCTGCAGAGTTGATCGCAGCCGCTACGGCGGCGGGTGTTTCGGTGTCCATGGAGTGCAGCCACAGCACCACGTGCACATAGCCCGGGCGGGGCTGGATGGCATACGCTGCGCGCACGTTGGCGCTGGCGGTCATTGCCACCAGTGCATAGTGCTCTCCCGTGCCCTGGCCCGAAAGGGCGGCAATGCGCAGCTGGATCCGCACCCGCAGGCGCTCGTCGTGCTCGCCCGGCATGCGCGAGACCCCGAACAGGGCGCCCAGGTGGTCCAGATCGGCGCCGGTCGCAAATGCCAGCAGGTGGGCGCGGGCTGCGTCGTTCACCCGTGCGCGGAAAAGCAGCTCGCGGAACGCGAACGACTCCAGCAGCTTCACCAGAGGTTCGGATTCCAGATCCAGCACCGTGGCTGCCTCTGGGTAGCGCGCCAGCAGATCCGCCTTGATATCGGCCACGATGGCCTCGAAGTCGAGCAGCTCCACCACTGCGGGGGATGGCAGGGCGCTGGTGTCCAGAATGCTGCTCATGCCGCACCCCCTGCTGGCACAGTGAGGCTCAGCGCCTGGGGTCGAGCAGCTGCACGGCTTAGGTAGCTGCCGTACACGGTGACCAGCGCGCGTCCGGGGGTGGATGGCTCGCGCTCGATCTCGATGTTCGACACGGCCAGGCGAGGTTCCCAGCGCATCAAGGCACTGGCGGCAGCTGACAGAAGGCGCAGCTGGGTGATCTGGTTGTCCGGTTGATCCACCAGCATGGGCACCTGGCTGCCGTATTCGTGCCGCATCACGCGCGAGCCGATAGGGGTTGTGAGGATGTCCCCCACACTTTGGCGCAGGTGTGCCAGTTCGCCGATGGCCTTGCCGGTGGTGCGGTCCATCATGTTGGGGCCCCTGTCAGGTCAAAGCCCTTCGTCACGCCGGTGTGCTTGTGGTGCACAAGGCTCACGCCTTGGGCCACGATATCCACGTTCGATGTGATCCGGTCGGGGCCGATGGTGAGGACCGCGCCGCCTCCGGTGATCGTCACGGTGGATCCTTCCATGTGCACGCTGGTGTTCGGCGTGCTCAGGGTGATGGACTCCATGCAGTACGCCGTCAGCGCGCCGCGCAGCCACTCGAAATAGTTGTCTTCGTCCCAGTCGGTGCGGTCGCAGGCGGCTTGCTCACTGCCCTGTGGCATGGCGTCGCTATACAGGCCCAACAGCACCACGGCCTGGGCCAGGTCGCCGCCGGGCGCCAGCACGGTGCACTGTTCGCCTACAACAGCTGGATTCCAAGTTCGGCCACCTGCAACGCCACCAGCGCGCAGAGCGATCCAGGGCAGCCAGTCTGTGGTGTTGTCGCCCGTCTTGACGCGAACGCGAGCAGGTGCGGCCAGGCGCACGGCCGCCACCGTTCCTTTGCGCACGATGTTTTCCATGCGCCGCTGGGTTTCATACGGGCTTTCGGGTTGTGGGGTGGGCGAATCCATCCACTGATGGTGTCCGCGCGCGCGTGATAGCGCCAGCGCTTAGGCGTGTGGCAGGCGCCTGCACATGGTCAGCCCTGCAGGTGCTTCATCAGCAGCTGGGTGATGGCCTGCAGATCGGCGTCGGATATGCCCAGCAGCGGGCGCGCGGGGTAGTCGTACTGCGGCGGATCCGGGTGGTTCACAGCGTCGGTTTCGCCGTAGTGGTGCACGCGCGCAATGCGCTGCACGCGGTCGGCAAACGACACGGTGGCCTCGCTCGGTGTGGCTTGGGCGCGCAGGTATTTGGCGGCGGCCAGGCCGCGCATCATGGGGCCTGTCTTGGCGTCCCGCAGGGTCTTGGCGGGCGTTTTGCGCAACTCCCAGGCGGTGCCGTCTGGCCCCTGCTGGGATCGCATGTTCTTTTGCTGGCTGCGCCGCAGCTGCCGGGCCACGTTCAATGCCAGGCGCTGCTGCTCTACTGGGGAAAGGCGCTGCAGAAGCGCGCCCGCCCAGTGCTCCAGCGCCTGCATCGATGTTGCGCCACTCATGGGCTAAACCAGGACTTAGCGGGTGGCGGTGTCAGATCCCACGCGGCCAGCATCCGTTCGTCGCGCAGCCACAGTTCCCAGTGCTCTGGCTTGCACACCGTGCCGATGTGGCAAGGCTCTTCTGGGTGTTCCACCACCAGGCGGTGGGGGGCGTCTGGTGGGGCGGTTGGATCCGGCTTGACTATGGCCCGCTCGGTCAGCTGCAGCTCGATGCCAAAGTCCATCGTCGTGGGGGTCAGCGGCTCCACCCGGAACTTGATGGCATTGCCCCAGCGCTCGGGGTTGTCCATCTGCTCGGACTGATTGCGCTTCATCCAGGCGATGATGGGCACTATCACCGCGTCTGCATGCCCGTCGTAGTCGAGCACGATCACCCGGGCCGTGTACCGCCACTCGAATGACAGGCTGGTGGTTCCTGTGCTCACTACAGTGCCGTTTTCCGCCAGCACGATCAAGCGGTTTGGATCTCTGGCGAGATCTGGCAGGCACTGGGTTAGCAGTGCTTTCAAGCTATTGAGCTTGAGCATTTGCAGCCTCGATCATTGCGCGGGCGCTGTCGTAGGCGCGCTCGCAGGCGAGGCCACGGGCGCGGGCGGTATCAGCGATGTGCGCCAGCTCTCCCGCTCTGTCGTCAGCGCGTCGCTGCAGCTCGGCGAGCAGATCGGCGGGGCCGGTGTCTGGCGTGCACTGGCCTGCAGCGGCGCGAGCCTGGGCGGCGGCACGGTGCTGGGTGAGGTAGTCGGCAAGGTCGCGCTGCAGCCGGTTGCGAGCATCAACAGCGCGCACGCGGCCAGCATCAGCAACAACAAGGGCGGCCTGTGCATCTTCGTGGATCTGGGCAACTTCATCACGGTGGGTGTCTCCGAGTTTTCGATAGCGTTCCGATGTGGTGAGCGCTGCCTGGGCGGTGGCCGCGCGCTCAGCATGCAGGGTGCGTTCTGCATGGGCGGTTTCCAGCCGTGCTTCGGCCAGGCGGATGCTCTGCATTGCCAAGGCGAACCCCAGGCCCAGCCCGAGGGCGAGCGCGGTATATTTCCAGGCGTTGGCGCGTAGGGTGGTGAGCATGTCAGCAGATCCCGTGCGGGTGGCCGCCGCAGAATGTGAAATAGGCAGCCGTGAGGGCGGTGGCAGCCAGCACCACCACCACCAGGGCAACTACTGCCAGGGTCTTGAGGATTTTTTTCATTGCATCGCCATGCAGTCCGCATGCCTCTTTTGTTGCCGGGTCCACACGCCCTTGCAGCCCTTCGGCCCCCAGTTCTGGGGCAGGCGGCAATCCCGGCCGTTCTGAAACCGCCAAGCGGGCAGGGCCTGGCAGGCGCGCACGTATTCCCCGGCCAGCAGGTGGCGGCGCATGGAGCTGGTGCGCCAGTTGCCAATGCCGTACTGGCCGACAAAGTCCAGATACAGGTCATATTCGCCCGGGTAGAGCGACACGCCGGGCAAGCTGGCCTTGAACCGTGTTTCTTCCTCGCTGTGCAGGTTGCGCGCCAGCTGCTGGGCACGCTCGCGCGTGATGGGGGCATCTGACAGGCGCACGGGCGTGCCGTCTTCGTAGCGGGTGGACCCGTGGCCGATGGTTGGCACGTCGCCTGCTGTGGGCACGTAGGGGTGATGCACCACTGCGCCATCGGCTCGCACGCTGGTGGGGCCGTCTCCTTCTTCTTGCTGCCATGCCGCAAAGCCTGCGGCCGACAGGGTGAGGGCAGCGACGGCAATGCGTGCAATGGCTTGTTTCGTGGTCATCTCTTACCCCCCTTGGTGGGCTTGATCCAGTCGTACATCCAGAGCAGGCCGACTACCAGCAGGATGAAGGGCGCAAGCGGCCACAGCCACCACTTGTTCCAGTTCCCGTCCATCACTCGGCCTTCACTTCTACGCCCTGCGCAGCCCGGCGCCAGCGCCATGCCAGCCAGCCGATCTGCATCAGCAGATAAACGATGGTCAGGGCCGCCACTGTGTGGTTGATGGTCCAGCCTTCCGCAATGGACTTGCCCAGAACCACCAGCGGGGGGGTAGCTTTGACGCCCTCGGTCAGCGCGTCCTTGATTACTTCTCTTGCCATGGGGTCAATCCCAAAGTTGTATGAGTTTGCGAGGGGCCACGGGCGCGGCCACCAGCGTGACGGATTCACCTGCACCCAGCCCAGCGGCGCGCTTGGCAAGGCCTGGCGTTGCGGCCAGCGTGGCCTCCACCGTGCCAGCGGTGCGGCCCAGATGGCGATGGCACAGGCCTGCCAGCGTGTCGTGCTCATGCGCGCGCACGGTGGTGGTGGGGGTGGTGGCGCTTGCCATGGGTTAGATCAGCTCGATGGTGCTGCGCGCAATGCCCAGCATGTCGCTGATGGCCCACCGCTGGCGGCGGCGGTGTTCATCGATCTGCACCTGCAGGGACTCCAGCACCCGGGCTTCCTTTCCCATGCCTGCGGGCAAGGTGTCCTGTGCGCGGTTGGCTTCTGCCAGGTCTGCCTGCAGGCACGCATGGACGGCCCGCCGGTAGCGCAGCACCTGTGCCGATTCGCCGCCCACCTGCGGGGCAGGCACATCAGCCAGGGCCGCATATCCCCAGCGCGTGCGCTGTTCGGTGGCCCAGGCCTGCAGCTCGCCGTTCACGGCCAGCATTGCAGCCTGCAGCGCGGGAATCAGCCTGGCAGTCGTGACGGTGCCATCCAGCAGGCACGCGGCACGCACTGCAGCGGGGTCCATGTCAGGCATCCACCCATCGTTTTGCACGGTGGGTTCTGCTGCTGGCTTGGGTGGGTTGATCGTTGCGACAAAGGACATGATGGGGAATCAGGTTGGCGGTGGTCGGGGGCCTTGCAGGTGTTGATGCACCGGGGTGCTGGCACTTGCGCGGCCCCCGAGCCGCCAGGGTGCGGGGTACGCTCTTTTGGGATGGCCGGGTTCAGGCGCTGGCGCCCTTGTCCGGCCCTCCATCGTTGGGGGGGGAGTCAGCTTTTTTGAGCTGATCCACGGCGCGCTCCAGGCGCTCGATATCCTTTTTCACGCCCACCTTGTCGTTCAGATCCATGGCGCGGCGCAGGTGCTTTAGGGCGATACCGGCAACGTCTGGCGGCAGATCCTTGGGGTCTGCGTCGTTCGTGCTGGTCTTGCCCATGCAGGCCCAGCCGATGGCCTTGTGCAGCTTCGCCCGGGCCTGGTCGTGCGCGTCATGGTCCTGGGTGAGCATGTCCACCTTGGCGAGGTAGGCCAGCGCGTCGGGGCCGGTCAACTTGCCAGCAATGGCGGCTTCGCTCACTTCGTCCAGTAGCAGGGTGGGCAGCGTGCGCTGGTATTGATCTGGCAGGGCCACGGCGTGGCGCAGCGCGTATTCCGCAAGGGCGAGCGCCTGCGCGAAGTTGCCCACGTCGATGTGCCACACCAGCAGGGTTCCTACCACCACATCCTGGCCGCCAGCGTCGGCCTGCAGCACCCCGTCAAGGTACGCTTCAAAGTCGCCCAGCATGGTTCGCTTGGCTTCGATCTTGCGTTCCACCGATTGGATATTTTTCAGCGTGCGCATGTGCGCGTACAGCTGGGCTTTCATCAGTTCGTAGGCGGTGCCGGTTGGCTCGCCGTGTGGATCTTCGGCGCCAGTGGCGGCGGCCGCAGCGGCCAGCACCATGAGCCGGTGCCGTTGTGCTGGTGTTTGACGCATAGGGCTTTCTCACAGGTTGGGCCGCCGCACAGGTGGCAAGCGGCCCAGGGTTTCAGATGGCGATCAGGTCAGGCGGTACCGGCTCAGGGGGCCGGTGCGTCCAACACTTCGATGTTTTCCACCAGGGCGCACAGGCCGTAGTCTTCGATCACGTAAGCGTCGTTGCTGGACTCGAAGAACGCCACGCGGTCGCGTTCTGGCTGGTCCACCACTGCACGGCGGCGGGCGCCGTCTTGGTAGTAGATGGACAGGTTGTCCAGGCGCGTTACCAGCACCTTGCCCGCCGGGAAATGAGGCGCCACCATGCCCTGCAGGCCGCCCAGGCGTCGCTGGCTGATGACGATGTCAGAGGCCAGGCGTTCGGTGGGCGCGTCGTTGTCGGCCACCAGCGGATACAGCTTGTCGTGCATGAGGTCGCGCCCCACGATGGCTACCAGAAGCGGGTCTTCTGCGAACCACGGATCCAGCAGCTGCTTGTAGGCGTCGTAGACCAGCGCATCGAGGTTCTTGTAGTCCGCGCTCGGGTCAGTGCCGTAGGTCACCTTGTTGGCGACAGCGCCTTGCTTCATCACACGGGCGGCGGCGTTGGCGCGCAGCTTCTGCAGCCAGCCGATATTCACGTCCTGCAGCAGCGGGTTCGCGGCGCGGTTGGTGGTGGCGGCTGCGCTGGTGCCGTTGAAACCAATCATGATGCGATCCAGCGCGCAGCGCTGCAGGACCGAATCACGCACGCGGTTCTGGAAGTCAGGGAACTTTGCCCAGGCGTCCAGCGTGGCATAGCGCAGGTGCGTGTCGTAGTTGGTTTGCTTGCAGGCGTATCCATCATCGGCAATCGAGGTGGCGTCCTGCGTGGTGCGGGTGCCGTTGCCGCTGGTGTCGGTGCGGCTGGCGATGGTGCCGGACACGCCCAGGCCCAGCTTTTCGCCGGTCTGTTCGCTCACGCCGATGATGTTGATGCGTTTCAGGAACTCGCTGGATTCCTGAATGCGGGTTTCCAGCTTCTGCTGCACGCTGGGGGAGGCCGCGAACTTTTCAGTGGCGCTGGGCACACCGTTGAGTTTTGCCTGCTGTTCCAGGTAGCCATTGAAGGCGAGGCGGGTAGGGTTGCGCATGTGTGGTGCTCTCGGGTAGTGAATCGATTGGGTGGTTCGGGTTTTCAGCAGTCGGCCAGCACGGAACCTGCACCGCCTGTGGCTTCTGGGCGGCTTGCACCGCCGGGGGTGTTGTTGAGCTTCTTCACCGTCTCGGTGAAGTCGGACTGCAGCTTGTTGAACTTCGCGGTCAGATCGCTCAGCGCAGTGGCGTCTTTGGCCTGCTGTTCAGCAAATGCCTGCATCACCGTGGTGGCCTGCGTCAGTGCTGCCTGCACGTTGGCATCCACCACACCAGCGCTGTGCTGCACGGGTTTGGGGTCCGCTGGTGGCTGGGTGCCGGTGATCTTTTCCAGTGTCTTGCTGAACATGGCGACGACTGCGGCCAGTGCGCCGCTTTCGCCTGCCGGTGCCGCGTCTTCAAATTCCAGCTCCAGGGGCACCGCTTCGCTGAACAGCGCTGCCTTGTCGGTCTTGCGGGCGGCCAGAGGGTTGGCGCTGGCGCCTGCAGCAAACGCCAGCATCTCGGTGCCCAGGCTGGCGGGGCTGTCCGTCACGGCCAGGCCGGACAGGTAGGCTTCGCCGCTGTCGGCAAACTCGGGGTGGACTTCGATGGACGTGTAGAGCTTCTGCTTTTTCTTGTTCAGCTCCACCAGGGCGGGCAGCGGCTCGATCTGTGCGAACAGCGCGCGCTTGCCGTCTTCAACGGTGCGGGCTTCAACCGCGATCACGTCGCCCAAGGCGTCGAACGGGCCGCCGGGAACGGTGCCCCGGTAGTGCTCCAGCCAAACGCGGGCACCGTACTTTGTACGGTCGAAGTTCTTGCCCATCTGATCGATCCAGCTGCGTTCGATCTTGCGGCCGTCAGTGGTGGCGCCCTCGGTTGCCACGCGGAAAAATTTCGACTTGCTTGCCATGTTGGTGGGTCCGGTAGTTGGTTGCTAAATGGCCCACACGTTGCGGTTTGCGGGCAGGTGTCTATGGTTGCCCGGCCCCTGTGCTGCGGCAATCGCTTTGCCCTGTGGCTGCGCTTTGCACAGTGCTAAGGGGGTGCGCGCGCGCGGGGTGCGCCCTACGCTCCATGGCTTATGACTGCCACCACGGCCGCCCCGGGCGCCCACGCCAATCCATTTCCGTTTCCCGCTGATGTCGGCTCTGCCGGTTCTGACCCGGCGGGCGCGCAGCTGCTCAGCGATCTGGTGGACGGTGGCGCAGGGTCGCGCAGGCATGCCCGCGCCCTGTACTGGATGGGGTGGCGAATCACCCACATCGCCGATTACCTGGGCGTGCCCCGCACCACGCTGCATGAATGGGCGAAGTCGGAAAAGTGGGCAGAGGCGAAGCCCTTGGAAAGGGTGGAAGGCACGCTGGAAGCCCGGCTGTGCGCGCTTATCAACAAGGATGGCAAGACGGGCGGCGACTTCAAGGAAATCGACTTACTGGGCCGCCAGATCGAGCGCATGGCCCGGGTGCACCACTACGAAAAAACGGGCAAGGAATCGGACCTGAACCCGGAGATCCGCAAGCGCAACGATGGACCCAAGAAGCGGCCAGAGCGCAACCACTTCACCGAAGACCAGGTGGAAAAGCTGAAAGAGGCGTTCCTTGATGAGCTGTTCGGCTATCAGCTGACCTGGTGGCAGAACATCCTGCAGCGCACGCGGGCCATTCTGAAAAGCCGCCAGATCGGGGCCACGTTCTACTTTGCGCGCGAGGCCTTGATAGATGCGCTAGAGACTGGGCGCAACCAGATTTTTCTATCTGCGAGCAAGGCCCAGGCCCACGTCTTCAAGCAATACATCCGGTCGTTTGCCCATCAAGTCTGTGATGTTGAGCTGGCTGGTGATCCCATCGTGTTGAGCAACGGCGCGGAACTGCACTTCCTGGGCACCAGCGCCCGCACTGCGCAGAGTTACCACGGGAATCTTTACTTCGATGAGTTCTTTTGGACCCACAATTTCACAGAGCTGAACAAGGTTGCCAGCGGCATGTCCATGCACAAGAAGTGGCGCAAAACCTACTTCTCCACGCCCAGCAGCATCCAGCACCAGGCGTATGAGTTTTGGAGCGGCGAGCGGATCAACCGCAAGCGCTCCAAGGCTGACCGCATCGAAATCGACATCACCCACGACAGGCTGTCCAGGGGATTCACCGGCGAGGACAAGATCTGGCGCCAGATCGTCACGATCTTGGACGCAGAGGCGGGCGGCTGCGATCTTTTTGACTTGGACGAACTTCGCTTTGAGTACAGCGACGAGGAGTTCGACAACCTGCTGATGTGCGGGTTCGTGGACGAATCGTTTTCTTCGTTTCCCCTGGCCGAACTGCTGCGCTGTCATGTGGACAGCTGGGAAGCGTGGACTGACTGGAAGCCGCACACCCAGCGCCCGCTGGCGTGGAAGCCGGTGTGGGTTGGCTATGACCCCAGCCACACGGGCGACGCGGCGGGCCTGGTGGTACTGGCGCCGCCAGAGCAGCCGGGTGGGAAATTTCGGGTGCTGGAGCGCATGCAGTTCAAGGGCGCCGATTTCGAGGCTCAGGCCGCAGAGATCAGGAAGGTGACCCTTCGCTACAACGTGGCAAACATCGTGATCGATACCACTGGCCTGGGCGAAGGGGTGTTCCAGATCGTGAAGCAGTTTTTCCCGGCCGTGCGTGGCCTGCGCTACTCGGCGGATTCCAAGGCGCGCCTTGTGTTGAAGGCGCAGAGCGTTATTCGTGCGGGTCGCCTGCAGTTTGACGCGGGCGATGTGGATCTGCAGCGCAGCTTCATGGCAATCAAACGCGAGGTGACGGGCAGCGGGCGCGGCGTTACCTACGCGGCCGGGCGCAGCAATGACGCGGGCCACGCTGATCTGGCTTGGGCCTGCATGAACGCACTGGATATGGAACCGCTGGAAGTCACCGCCACGGGCGGGGCTGTTCGCAGCATTTTGGAGATCAACTAGATGAGCACTGAACACACGCCTGCAAAGGCTGAACAGCCAGTTTCTGCCACAAACTCAGCGGCGCCGCAGGCCTTTACCTTTGGTGAGCCCGAAGCGGTGATGGATCGCCGCGAGATCCTCGATTACGTGGAGTGCTGGCTGAACGGCAACTGGTACGAAACTCCGATTTCTTTCGATGGCTTGGCGCGCAGCCTGCGGGCTGCAACGCACCACGGCAGCGCGGTGCACTTCAAGGCCCAGGTGTTGGCGAGCACTTTCCGCCCGCACAAACTGCTGTCGCGTGGCACGGTGCACAAGTTGGCGTTGGACTTCATCACCTTTGGCAATTGCTACCTTGAACGGGTGCCCAGCCGGTTGGGCGACACGATGGAGTTTCGCCACTCGCTGGCCCGGTACACGCGACGCGGCAAGGCGGCGGGCAGCTACTGGTTCGTGCGCGGCTGGCAGCAGGAACACGAATTCCCAGCGGGCTCCATCTGCCATGTGATCGAGCCGGATGTGAATCAGGAGATCTATGGGCTGCCCCAGTACCTGGCCGCGCTGCAGTCGGCCTGGCTGAATGAGTCGGCGACGCTGTTTCGGCGCCGCTATTACAACAACGGCAGCCACGCGGGTTTCATCCTTTACCTCACGGATCCCGCACAGAACCAGGATGACGTGGACGCCATGCGCGCGGCCCTCAAAAGCTCCAAAGGCGTGGGCAACTTCCGCAACCTCTTTTACTACTCGCCCAACGGCAAAGAAAAAGGGATTCAGCTGATCCCCATCGGCGAGGCCGCTGCAAAGGACGAGTTTTTCAACATCAAGAACGTGAGCCGTGATGACCAGCTGGCCGCCCACCGCGTGCCCCCGCAGCTCATGGGCGTGGTGCCTGCGAACGCGGGCGGCTTTGGCGATGTTGTCAACGCGGCGAAGGTGTTTGCTCGCAATGAGATCCAGCCGCTGCAGACGATCCTGGCTACGGCGATCAATACGTGGGCCGGTGAAACAGTGGCGGCATTCGACCCCTACCAGCTGCCGTCTATTGAGCCCGCAGAGGGGGGCGGGCTGGTGAAGTAGCCCGCGCCCCTGCTCCAGAATGGTGCCTTCACAACTGAGGGAACCATGAAGCATCACATTTCAATTTCATTGGCACTTCTGGCCGCTGCAGCGGCCAGCACGGCGGCAGCGCAGGATATGGCCGCTGGTGCAAAGCTGGCGCGGGAAACCATGGACCTTATCAGCCTGCAAGATCACATGATGGTCACCGCGATCCGGCAGAAGAATGATCGAAAAGGAGCAGCTGATTACCAGCGCTTCATCATCTATCCCATCGAGCGGCTGTCAGATCGGTGGAGCGGCCAGCCACCGACAGTAAAGGTTCATTTCGTGGCCTGCGCGACTGCGCTGCAGGAACATGAGAACCACGCGCGCGACAGTTTTAAGGCTGGGCAGATTGGCAAGCCCAGCAGCTTGCGAGGCCAGGCGGTCGAGACTTGCCGCGCAACCATAGGCCACCCCGGTGGAGCAGCGCAAAAGTAGGCCGCCTACCTGTCTAAGCTCTCTTGCGCGGCCTGCAGCCGTTCGTTCAGCGGCTCCAGCAGCGCAGAGACATGGGCGCAACTGACCATGGCTGCGCCTGCTTTGCTCAGCAGCGCCGTGAGGGCATCCAGCTGCGCGCAGGCCTGCGCCATGGACGTGACAGGATCTGCATCACCTGTCGAGGGCAATTCGGGCGTGTTCTTCATAGCCCAATTGTCTGGGACCGTCCACTGAAAAACACCCTCGATAAGTGCCCGTTTTGGGCACATTAAGCCCAAATCCTGAAAAAAGTGGCACCTGCTGATCCAGTTCATCGATCAGAGGCGGTGTCTAGGTCCGAAAGAAGGGGCCGCAGCAGCTCCCGCAGGTGGCTTGCTGGCACAGGCGCATCAGCCGCAACCCCCAGCAGATAGTCAATCGCGGCGAGGGATCGGTACGCATCCGTAATCACGCCCTCCGCGTCAATGGTCACCTGCAGTCTGTCGGAACTCTCTTTCACTTGCTCTCCCTTGTTACTGTATGAAAACACAGTATCCAGAAAGAGGGCGTGTCAGTCAATGACAGTAATCACCACCCAGTGGAATGCCCTCATGGCGCAAAAGGTATGGCGGGGTTCGACGGCTCAGGCGTGACACGCACAGGCCCCGGGCAATCAGCGCCACGTCGTCTTCGGC